>JAKLPU010000146.1:0-7838 GCA_022013755.1 Candidatus Atribacteria bacterium
AGTTATTGGTTTAGGAATAGGTAAGCTGTTAGGCGGAGCTGTTCTTGTAGAGATAATATTTAATCGACCAGGGTTGGGGAAATTAGTTGTTGATGCGGTCTATGCTCGAGATTTACCTGTAGTACAGGGAGGAATTCTGATGGCAACTCTTCTATTTGTATTAGCAAATTTAATTGCAGATATTTCTTACGCTTATATTGACCCACGAATACAATACGAGTAAGAGAAAAAAAGGAGATAAAGGTTAATGATTCAAGAGAATATTGCTAATTCTTCCCCAAAGAGAAGTAATTACAGAAAGAAGAATTCTCAAATTAAGAAAATTGCTAGCATTTTACGAATTATTTTACATGATTACCGCGGACAGATTGGTAGTGCTTTTATAATAGTAATGGTTGTCTGTGCAATATTTTCTCCCTGGATAGCTCCATTTGATCCTTATGAACAAGATATACTTAATCGTTTTGCTTCTCCATCCTTAACACACTTATTGGGAACTGATTATCTTGGTAGAGATATTTTATCCAGAATTATCTATGGAAGTAGGGTTGCTGCAATGGTATCATTCGGTTCGGTATGTTTTTCAGCAATTGCAGGAGTTATTATAGGAGTTATGGGTGGTTACAAAGAAGGTAGGAAACTTGATTATGCGATAATTTTAGTTTTTGACATAGTAAGATCATTTCCACAGCTTATTCTAGCTTTAGCTCTGGTAGCTGTAATAGGACCATCGGTAAGGAACCTTATCTTAGCTTTGGCATTTACTGCTTTTCCTTTCTATGGAAGACTGGCTAGAGCTGAAACACTTTCTGTTAAGGAAGAGGACTATGTAAAAGCAGCGAAGGCTCTGGGGGCTACTGATATCCAAATTATTTTTAAACATATTATTCCTAATACTTTAAGCCCTGTTATAGTAACTGGAGGGATGGATTTAGCTACAATGATTATGTATGAAGCGAGCCTCTCCTTTTTAGGATTAGGAGTAAGACCACCAACAGCTTCTTGGGGTATTATGTTAAGAAATGGCCTTACTTATATACACGCTTCTCCCTACATGATTATATGGCCAGCGCTTACAATAGCAATCGCGATGATAGGGTTTTCTTTGTTTGCTGAGAGTTTAAGGATTGCTCTCAATCCTAAGGAGCGTAAATTACATGAATAAAAAATTATTAGAGGTAAAGAATTTAGTTGTTGAATATCGGTTAGGAACTAAAATTATGCGTGCTCTTGATAATATAAGCTTTAGTATTAAAAAAGGAGAGGTATTAGGTATAGCCGGGGAAAGCGGATGTGGCAAAAGCAGTCTGGGACTTGCAATAATGAGACTTTTACCAAGAGCGGGAAAGATATCTCAGGGGGAGATTTTATTTAAAGAAAGGAACCTACTTAGGCTTTCTGAGACAGAAATGAATAGAGAGATAAGAGGAAGAGAGATTGCTATGATTTTTCAAAATCCTCTACATGCTTTAAATCCGGTTTTTACAATAGAAACTCAAATGGTTGATATAATGCGCTTTAATTTGCGATATCAGCAATTAAATATTAATAAAAAAAATATTTCTCTCAAAGATAGAGCTATTGAACTATTAAGAGAAACCGGGTTGGCGGATCCGGAAGAAAGAATAACTGATTACCCTTTTCAATTTAGTGGAGGGATGAAACAAAGGGTTATGATTGCCATGGCCTTTATTTCCAATCCACCTCTTTTAATTGCTGATGAGCCAACAACTGCTTTAGACGTGACTATCGAGGCAGAGATACTTGCATTAATAATAAATCTTGTAAATAAGTATAAAAATTCAGTTCTATATATTAGTCATGATTTAGGTGTAATTTCAGAGATATCTGACCGGGTTATGATAATCTATGCTGGTAAGATTGTGGAAATGGCTGACTCTCGCTCATTATTTGACGATCCTCGACACCCTTATACCAGAGCTCTATTAGAATCTTTGCCTGGTACCAAAACTCATAAAGGGAGGCTTCCAACGATACCTGGGTGTGTTCCTCCTTTAGATAAGTTGCCAAAAGGTTGTAGTTTTCATCCAAGATGTCCATTTGTCGAAGAAATTTGTAAAAAAAGTACCCCGGAATTTGTTGAGTTAGCACCAAACCATTGGGTTGCTTGTTTACGGGAAGGGAAGTTAGGGAGAAGAACAAAATGTTTTTAGTAAAAGTACAGGGGTTAAAAACTTATTTTTATAAAGGGAAGGGAATATTATCCAAATTATTTGGTAAAGGCTTAAGGATTGTGCATGCTGTAGATGATATAAGTTTTACTATTGGAAAGGGAGAAACTTTTGGTCTGGTGGGAGAGAGTGGTTGTGGAAAAACCACTGCTGGTAGTAGTCTCCTTCGTTTAGTTGAACCTGTAGAGGGTCAAATATTTTTTGAGGGAAAAGAAGTGCTAAAAATGAATGAAAGAGAAATACGTAAATTTAGACAGAAAGTTCAGATAATATTTCAAGATCCCGTTACCTGTCTTGATCCACGAATAATTGCAGGAGAAATTATAGCTGAGCCATTTAGAATTCATAGTTCAAAAATTACTAAAAGAGAAATCGAAGATAAAGTAATACAATTGCTTGAGTGGGTAAATTTATCTCCTGAAGATGCCTATAAGTATCCTCATGAATTTAGTGGAGGGCAGGTTCGCCGGATTGGACTGGCTAGAGCTTTAGCTCTCCACCCTAAATTTATTGTTGCTGATGAACCAACTTCAGGGTTAGATGTCTCTACTGCAGCAATGATACTCAATCTAATGCAAGATTTACAAGAGAAATTTAATTTAACTTATCTTTGGATTTCTCATAACCTTAATGTAGTCAAACATGTATGTGATAAAATAGCAGTTATGTATCTGGGGAAAATTGTAGAGTTAGGTAAAACTCAGGATGTTTGTGGTAATCTCCTGCATCCTTATAGCCAAGCTTTATTTTCAGCTATTCCTACTATAAATTTTAAAAACAAAAGAAAAAAAATTATTCTTAAAGGAGAAGTTCCCAGTCCTATTAATTTACCTATTGGTTGTAGATTTGGGTCCAGATGTAAATATAATATGCTAATATGCAGTCAAGAAGAACCTGACCTAATTGATATGGGAGGAGGGCATTTAGTTGCATGCCATTTATTGGTAAAAAGATGAAAAAGAAAATTAAGAAATAATAAATTTTATTTAAAAATGATAAAAAATTAGGAGGAAATTTAAGTGTACAACAGGCAATCTAATAATGACTTTTTAACTAAAAGGAGACCCCAGCTTCAACTTTTGTCTTCTGATCAAATCTATCAGATACATCTATCTTCTTTAGAAATATTAGAAAGGACCGGGGTCAAAGTCCTTTTACCTGAAGCAGTAAACCTGCTTAGAGAGGCTGGTGCGGATGTTACCGATAATAATAGAGTAAGAATTCCTTCTTTTTTAGTGGAAGAAGCTTTAAGTTTTGCTCCTCATAGGATTACCATCAGTGATCGCAATGGTAAGCCAGCTATGTTTCTCGAGGGTCATAATAGTTATTATGGAACTGGTACAGATACTAAATTTACCTTGGATTCATATTTGGATGAAAGAAGAGATTCAAAAGGTGAAGATATAGAAAAAGCTGCTCTGATCTGTGATTATTTGCCTAATATAGATTTTGTGGGATCTATGGGCGGGGTATCTGTAAATGAAGTTAATCCTTTACTATCCGACCGTTATAATTTTGTTCGAATGCTTTATAATACTACTAAACCCATTATGTTTACTTCTTGGAGTTTAGCGGGATTATCTGACATTTATGATATGGCGGTAGTAGTTAAGGGTAGTGCTGAAAACTTTCGAAGAAATCCTTTTATAATACATTATGCTGAACCTACTACTCCCCTGCAGCATGCTTCAGAACCTCTTCAAGAATTACTTTTTTGTGTAGAGAAAGGTATCCCTATAGTCTATATTCCTTCCGGAGTAACGGGGGGAACGGCTCCGGTAACCCTGGCAGGGGCATTAGCCCTCTCTAATGCGGAGTTTTTAAGTGGTTTAGTGATTGCTCAGCTTAAACACAAAGGAGCCCCAATTATTTACGGAGGAGGAAGCACTCCTATGGATATGCATACTACCGTAAATCTATATGCCGGGCCAGAATTTTCTCTTAACCATATTGCCATTAAGGAAATGGCTTCTTACTATGGCCTTCCTGATTTTAACACCGGGGGTTGTACCGATGCCAAGATTTTAGATCAACAGGCCGCCATAGAATCGACTTTTTCTTTGCTTCAAGCTGGTTTAGCTGGAAGTAGCTTAGTCCATGATGTTGGATATATGGAATCAGGTCTTACTGCTTCTTGGGAATCGATAGTTATGGCAGATGAAATTATCGATGAGATTAAGTATTTTCTTAAAGGTATTGAAGTTAATAAGGAGACCTTAGCGGTAGAGGTTATAGATAGAGTAGGACCGGGAGGAAACTTTTTAGCCGAGGAACATACCCTAAAGCATTTTAAAGAAATTTGGTATCCTAAATTAATAAATCGAGATACTTATGAAAATTGGGTTCGAGATGGCTCAAAACCCTTAGGTAAAGTTCTTAATGAGAAAGTTAAATGGATTCTTGAAAATCATAAGCCTGAACCTCTCTCAGAGGAGGTTAAAGGAAAGATTAAAGAAATTTTAGAGAGAGTAGAGAACAAATAAGACAGGCTGTTTTAGATTAAGAAAAAGTAAATTCATAGTAGTACATAGTTCAAACAAAAATTTATTAGTAATTAGTAGCGAACTTGGAGCATTGAGGAGGAAGTTAAATAAAAATAAGACCAGAGGAGGGGGGTGAGAGAATAAATATAATTGGATGGGAAACAAAGAAAAGTTTTTCAAAAAGAGAAAAATATTAAAATAGGAGGAAAAAAAGATGAAAAGAATAATGATGTTATTGATAGTAGTGATGTTTGTCGCTTTTGCCGGATTTAGCTCATTTGCTGAGGTACCTAAAGATGAATTGAAAATTGCCCAATGGGAAGATATAAATACATTAGATCCTGGTTGGATGACCAGCACAGAAAGAGAACTTACCATAATGAACTGTATTTATAATGGGTTAGTAAAGTATAAGGAAGGAACCTGGGAAGTTGTGCCAGATTTAGCAGAATCTTGGGATATTTCTAAAGATGGGAAAGAAATAACCTTTTATTTAAGAAAGGGGGTTCAGTTTCAAAAAGGATACGGAGAGATGACTGCTGAAGATGTTAAATTCTCTTTTGAGCGGATTATAGACCCAGAGGCAAAGTCTCCCGAGGAAGAGACATGGGCTGCTCTGGATAATGTAGAAATACTCAATGAATATACGGTCAAATTAGTGTTCAAATATCCCTCTGCTCGGCTTTTTACCTCGAGTCTACCTTTAAATGCGGGTATGATCGTTTCCAAAAAGGCTGTAGAAGAAATGGGAAAAGAAAAATTTGCTTTTTATCCTATAGGAACAGGGCCCTATGAGTTTGTTGACTGGATACCTAAGGGAAAAGTAGAACTTAAAACTTTTGAGAATTATTGGGGAGAAAAGCCTAAGATAAAAAAGCTTACCTTTGTTCCTATAGTCGAAGTATCAACTGTAGAGATGGCCCTTAAAACAGGCGAGATCGATATTGGTAGAGTCTCCTTGATGAATGTGAAAAGATATCAAGAAGATCCAAATATTAATGTATACTTAAACCCAGGCCTTAAATACTGGTGGATAGGATTTACCGTAAATAAACCACCTTTTGACAACTTGAAGCTTAGGGAAGCGGTCCGGTATGCAATAGATGTGGATAAAATTATTCAAGCAGCTTTTTTTGGGATTCCAAGGAGAGCAACCCAGATGTTTCCTCCAGGAATGTTAGGTTACTGGGAAGATGCTCCTGTTTATAAGGTGGATCTTAATAGGGCGAAGGAGCTACTTAAAGAAGCTGGATATCCAGATGGATTTAAAGCTACTTTCTTGATGTGGCCAACAGAAGAAAATAGAATTATAGCCGAGGTAGTAAAAGCAGATTTGGAAAAAATAGGAATAGATATAGATATTGATGTGAAGGAAGTAGGGGCTTTCAATGAGGCAACGAAGAAGGGAGAAAATGACTTCCACATTTCCTTCTTTGCTACAACGCTAGATCCTGGCTATGCCACCCAGTGGTTTGTAACTGATCAAGCTTGGAATCTTAGTCAATGGAGTAATCCAGAATATGATAAGCTTTTAAAGGATGCAGAGTCAGAAATGGATTCTCAAAAGAGGGCACAACTCTATGTAAAAGCACAAAAACTAATGGATAAAGACTGCTGGGCAATCTGGCTTACCAATGGAGTTGAGACAGTGGCAACCCAAAAAAATATAAATATAGGGGAAATATTTCCCAATGGCCGCTTAGCACCCTGGATAATAAGCAAAGATTAGTAATAAAAAAAGAGGTTTTAGTAAAATGGCATATAAAAGGGAAGGATAAAAATCTTCCCTTTTATTTTATATGTTCTATACTAAGATGGCCGAAGAATAAAATTTCCGGAGTATTTTTTGGTATCTATACAATAAAAAATTATTATAAAAGAATATAGAGGCGATAAATTTGTTAAAGTATGTAATTAAGCGGATTTTATGGATTGTTCCTACAGTATTAGGCGTTCTAATTTTATTATTTAGTTTAACTTATTTTTTACCTGGTGACCCAGCTTCAGTTATGTTAGGACCCAGGGCTACCCCTGAACTGATTGAAGATTTAAATCACCGTTTACACCTTGACCAACCAGTATATACACGTTTAGGCTATTATATTTTAGGGGTCTTACGCGGAGATTTAGGTGAGTCCGTTTGGTCCGGACACAAAGTAAGTTCCTTAATAGTTAATAGTCTGCCTTATACTATAATATTAGCTGTTTGCAGTATGGGATTGGCAGCTCTTGTGGGGATATTTTTGGGAGTTTTTGCAACAATTTATAAGGAAAGTATAATCGATCATTTGGTTACCGGGATTTCCCTTGTAGGAGTAGCAGTGCCAGATTTTGTTGCTGCTTGTTTATTACTGTTAATTTTTGCTGTTCATTTAAATTTATTTCCCGTTTTAGGAGCCGGAGAAGCAGGTAATATTGCTGATAAAATACATCATTTAATTTTACCGGTTATTTCACTTGCAATAGGTTGGATTGGCTACTTATCCAGGTTAACAAGGGAGACTATGCTGGAAGTACTTGATTCAGACTATATCCGAGTAGAAAAGGCCTTTGGCATTCCTGCAAAACATATTCATTATAAATATGCTCTAAAGAATGCTGTCATTCCAATTATTACAGTTATTGGTTTAGGAATAGGTAAGCTGTTAGGCGGAGCTGTTCTTGTAGAGATAATATTTAATCGACCAGGGTTGGGGAAATTAGTTGTTGATGCGGTTTATGCTCGGGATTTACCTGTGGTACAGGGAGGAATTCTTATAGCAACTCTTCTATTTGTATTAGCAAATTTAATTGCAGATATTTCTTACGCTTATATTGATCCCCGAATACAATACGAGTAAGAGAAAAAAAGGAGATAAAGATTAATGATTCAAGAGAATATTGCTAATTCTTCCCCAAAGAAAAGTAATTACAGAAAGAAGAATTCTCAAATTAAGAAAATTGCTGGCATTTTACGAATTATTTTACATGATTACCGCGGACAGATTGGTAGTGCTTTTATAATAGCAATGGTTGTCTGTGCAATATTTTCTCCCTGGGTAGCACCATTTGATCCTTATGAACAAGATATACTTAATCGTTTTGCTTCTCCATCCTTAACACACTTATTGGGAACTGATTATCTTGGTAGAGATATTTTATCCAGAATTATCTATGGAAGTAG
>JAKLPU010000147.1:0-7168 GCA_022013755.1 Candidatus Atribacteria bacterium
AGCAAAATCCTCTTTAAATCTAAGGGGATGTCTTTAACAATTTCGTATACTATTGCCTTTCCTCCCCACTCGTAAATCAAACCTTTAATTATTTTAGAATTATATTCAATAATTTTACCAGGACTAATTTCTTCCCCGGGTAAAATCAATTCATCACCCGTAGGTATAACTGCTACCTTGGGCTTCCTGCGGGCAAAAAGTTGGTTTACTCCTCCTGCCAATAAAGCCCCAATATCTACTGGACGGATTTTATGATTTATAGGGATAATTAACTGATTAGCTACTACATCTTCCCCAATGTTGCGGATATGCTGCCCTGGGGAAACTGCCGAAAATATTTTAATTTCTTTAATATTTTCTTCTTTTGAATCATCGTTAAAACCATTAGAAATATCTTTGTTCTTCTCTCTTTTAAATTCATTTAAAGGGTTTATATCCTCAATCTTTATCACTGCATCAAAACCGAAAGGTATGGGATTACCGGTATTTATAAAATTAAAGTCTTGATTAATCTTTAAAGTAATAGGAGAAGATTCGGAAGCTTCATAAGTATCCCTTGCTCTGACTACTACCCCATCCATAGCTGCTGCCTGATAGCAAGGAGAAGATATCTTGGCAAAAATTGGCTCTGCGGTTATCCGTCCTAAAGAATTTTCAGTAGAAACCGATTCCCCTTTGAGAGGCTGAGCAAGTTTGTATTTTAATAAAGTTTTATAAAATTTTTCTTGAGCTTCTTTTAAAGTTAATTTATTTAAATAAATATTCCTTTTCAAATCAATCTTCCTTCCCCTAATTAATCCTGTTTAATTAAAATAATTTAACCACTACTTTGCTGCCCTTTTCTAATCCTTCGATATTTAATCCTATCTTTATTAAACCTGAGGCCCGAACCATAGTGGAAATTAATCCTGATTTCCCCAGAATAGGTTCAGCGTAAAATCTTTCGCCTTCTTTATATACAAATACCCGCACATAATCTTCTCTTCCCGAATCTGAACCTATATTACAGGTCAATTCTGCCCCTATTTCTTTGGCAGAATTATAATTATATTCTCCTCCCTGTAACCAGCTAATCAAAGGCCGCACAAAAAGGTCAAATATTATCATCGCTGAGACTGGATGACCAGGCAAGCCAAATATCGGCCTATTATCAGCTATGGCAAGTATAGTAGGTTTCCCTGGTTTTACTGATACTCCGTGAATCAACACACCGGGTTTCCCTAATTTATTAAGCACTTCTAAGGTAACATCTCTTACCCCCACTGAACTCCCTCCGGAAATAATTACCGCTTCTACCTTATCTTCTTTGATAGTCTTTTTTATCTCCTGCTCCAATAGAATAACTTCATCTTTGATAATCCCTCTATAAACAGGAACCCCGCCTGCCTCTTCAATGCAAACTCCAAGGGTGTAAGAATTTATGTCCCTTACCTGCCCTATTCTGGGTTCGCCTTCCGCTGAGATTATTTCATTACCCGTTGAAATAATAGCAATTTTAGGTTTCTTGTAGATTTTGATATTAGTTTTACCTATTCCAGCTAAAACCCCTATATCTTGCGGACGTAATCTGTCTCCTTTTCTTAATATAATCTCTCCTTTTTTTAGATCCTCATCCTCTCGAACTACATTTTCCCAGGGAGAAATTGTTCTCCTTGCTTCAATGGTAGTATCATCAATCTGTTCAGTATATTCTACCATCATCACCGCATTTGCTCCTTCAGGTAGCATGCCTCCGGTGGATATTTTTACCGCTTCTTCAGGGTTAATCTTAAATTCAGGTATAACACCCATCTTTATTTCTCCTATAATGGTCAAATAGGAAGGTAAACTATCAGTTGCGCCAAAAGAATCTTCTGCTCTAATGGCATAACCATCCATTGTAGAACGATTAAAACCAGGCAGATTAGCGGGGGCAACTATCCCTTCCGCTAAAACCCTATGTAAGGCTGTTTTAATATCGACTTCCTCTATGTTGCTATGGGTTATCTCCTTTAAATTTAAATGATCTTTTAGCATCGTAATTACCTCTTGGGGAGTACTAACTTTAAATAATGGTTTTACCATGTTTGCTGTTTATCTCCTAATTATTAATTGTTTACATATTGTTTTACAAATATCTCGTTTTTAAAAATTAATATAATTTTACTGCCGAAGCTTTAAAGGTTAAATAAACTTTGCTTCCCAGATTGAAATTCATCTTAAAAAATGACTCTCTGGTAATAATCACCACTAAAGGGATACCAATATCTATTTCTAATTTTACCAAATGATTTTGCTCAATAATCTTGGTTATTTTCCCTAAAAAGGAATTTCTGGCACTGGATTGAAACTGTTCATAAGATAAGATTATATCTCTGGGGTCAATAGAGATATATGCCAGACCAACTTTTTCACTTACTATAGCAAATTTTATATTTCCCATAGCTTTAAACCGTTTTAAGCCATCTTCCTCTTCTACTATTTCTCCCCAAAGAAGGTTCTCCGGAACTTGTTTAATAATTTTACCATCCAAAAGGGAAATCACCTTATCAGCTAAACGATAGGCCTGGGAAAGGTCGTGAGTAGTAAATATTACAGTAGTTTTAATCTCTTTCTTTATTTTTTTAATAATTCTTTCTACTACATCTATGTGCTTTTGATCTATATTTGCTGTAGGCTCATCGAAAAAAAGAACTTCTGGCTCTATCACTAAGGCTCTGGCAATTACCACTCGTTGAGCTTCTCCACCCGATAATTGGTTCGCTTTTCTATCTTTAAAAGCGGAAAGCCCTACTATATTTAAAGCACTTCTAATTCTACTTTTTTGAACTTTAGAAGAAATTGATCTTATTTTTAATCCATAGGCAATATTGTCATAGACTGTAGAATGAAATAAGAAAGGATCCTGATTTACTAAAGTCATTCTCCTTCGAATCTCTAAGGTATCAGAATTTAATTTATTGGTAATTGCTTGATCATAAAAAAATATTTGACCCTCATCTGGTTTCTCTAATAAATTTAAAATATTGAGTAAAGTGGTCTTGCCCGACCCGTTTGGGCCGACAATAGCGTAAATCTTACCCTCTTGAAAATTCAAATTATCTATATCTAATACAATTTTATTATTATAAATTTTTTTTAAATTTCTAACTTTAAGTATTAATTTATCCATATTTTAAGTTTACGCTCTCTTATCTTGAAAATAGTGAAGTAAAATATTTATACTGAAGGCGACAAATAATAATATAATTCCCAGAGCAATAGCAAAACCAAACTCTCCTTTGGCAGTCTCTAAGGCAATGGCAGTGGTCATAACCCGAGTAGAACCTTTTATATTTCCTCCTAACATCATAGCAGCCCCAACCTCAGCAATTACTCTTCCAAATCCAGTAATTACCGCAGCTAACACTGCATAACGGGCTTCTTTAATCACCGTCCAGGCAGATTGGGCTTCGGTTGCTCCCAGAGTCAATGCGGTATTCCTGACTCTTTTATCAATTCCCTGTACTGCCGAATGAGTGAGAGCAATAATTATAGGGACAGCCAATATAAACTGTCCAATAATCATAGCTAAAGGGGTATATAATAGACCAAAGATTCCCAGTGGTCCTCTTCGAGAAATTAAAGAATAAACAATCAGTCCGATCACTACTGTTGGTAAGGCCAATAGAGTATTTACTAAAGATACACTAAATCTTTTTCCCCAATAATCTTTTACCGCCATTAAAAATCCTAAATATACTCCTAATAATGAGGCTAAAATAACAGCGGTTAATGATACTCTTAATGAAAGTAAGACAATACTAAATATTTCACTATCTAAAGTAAAGATTAATTGAAAAGCCTTTTGTATTCCTTCAACAATAAAATCCAAAATATCACCTCAGGTAATAAATTTGTATCGAGTACCGAGTATCGCGTGAAGAGGAATAGTTAACTAAGTACTAACAACTATTCACTATTCACTATTTAATTGCCACGGGATAGAAAAGTTTTTCTCCTGCTATCTTATATTCTCCAATTATTTTTTGTCCTTCCACAGAAGTAACCCAAGCTATTAACTGCATTGCTTCCATATATTTAACCTGAGAATAAAGTGCTGGATTAACTGCGATTATACTATAAGGATTAAAGAGTAGAGGATCTCCTTCATAAAGGACATCTAATTCCATCTTATTTTTATAGGCCAAAAAGGTTCCTCTGTCGCAAAGAACATAGGCTTGTTTTTCATTGGCAATTTGTAACGTTGCACCCATCCCTTGACCTGCTTCCATATACCACTTCTCTGGTTTAATATCTGCAATTTGCCATATAATTTTTTCTTTTACATCAGTTCCGGAAGCATCTCCTCGAGATACAAAAAAAGCTTGTTGGTTAGCTATATTGGTAAAAGCAGACACTACATTTTTCATGCCTTTAATTTTTGCCGGATCATTAGCTGGTCCAAGAACAATAAAATCGTTATACATTACATCTCTGCGGTTTACTCCATATCCATCCCTAACAAATTTATCTTCCCCATCCGGATCATGTGTAAGTATTATATCTACATCTCCATTTTCCCCCAACTTAATAGCTGCCCCTGTTCCTACAGCAATAACATCTACTTTGATATTAAATAATTCCTCAAAAGGTGGGAGAAGTTTATTTAATAAGCCTGAATTTTCTGTACTGGTAGTAGTAGCTAATTTTAGGTGAATTGGTTCAGCATAAACCGTACCGATCAATAATAAACTAATACTTAATATAAATATCACTCGAAAAATAATGTTTTTTTTCATTTTATTAATATATCCCTTTCTATTCTACCATTTTATTTTTTAGATACTAAACAAAAAAACCAACACTGTGTCCGGTGTTGGTTTACAAGTTTAACTCGTAACATCAGTCCTCCTTTCCAAACACGGGAGGAATAAGAGTTTTCTCTCATTCCTTATCGGCTAATCCACCATCGTTTTCACCTTAGGTGTGATAGCTCGGAGAATATTTTTTTATAAAAGAACAATAAATAAGAAATATTTTCATACATTATAATATTTTTTCTTTATTTAAGCAAGAATTTTTATATTAGTATCGAGTATCGCGTGTTGAAATACAGTAATAAGTAATATGTAATGAGTAATGTGTGATAAGGAAAGAGATGCGGACAGGATATTGTGGGAAAGATTAGATCGGGGAAGAACTAGTGTAGAGTGTATAGAAAAATAGTCGAAGTAGGGGCAGACCTTGTGTCTGCCCATCAGAAGCAAGAATTAAAAATAAAAAAGAGTTTAAATTTTAAAAATTAAATAACATATTAGTTTTCATAATTTTTGACATTGGGGGCAGATGAATGAGCTTCTACCTTCTATCCTTACAACTTCTATAGAATGTCCACACTTTAGGCAAGGTTCTCCTTTTCGGGCATAAACCTGTAACTTTTTTGCAAATTTTCCTTTTTCGCCATCCGTATCTCGATAAGCTTCATCGGCTACCGTACTCCCCCGAAGCTTAACTGCTTCAACCAATACCAGTTTAATCTGCTGATACAAATTTCTAACTTCTTGTTTATTGAGAGAAGAAATTAACCGTAAAGGATGTATATTAGATCTATACAGCACTTCATTAGCATAAATATTACCTAATCCAGTGATAAACTCCTGTTTCATTAAAAAAGATTTTATTTTACTGTTTTTCTTTTTATTTAATACCTGAATAAAAATTTCTTCTGTGAAATAATCCTCTATAGGTTCAACCCCTAATTTAGCTATACTTTCTACTTCGTCAATGTTGGAAACTAAAAATATTTTTCCGAATCTTCTAACATCATTAAAAACTAATTGGGTATCATCTGTAAATGTAAAAATAAGATGGTTATGCTTGGAGTTAATCTCTTTCCCTGTAATTTTATTGTCATAAGGATAGATTAACAGTCCGGTCATCCCCAGATGAACTACTAATTTGTCTTCTGAGTTTAAATAAATAATAATATATTTTCCCCGGCGATCTATTTCCTTAATCTTCTTGTCCTTTATTTTAATAATAAATTCTTCTAAAGATGGTTTTTTTATTATTTTACTAATATTTACTATTATATCTTTTATTTGTTTATCTTTAATTTTTTCCTGAAGGCCTATTCTGATAGTCTCTACTTCGGGTAATTCAGGCATTGTTATCACCTCGTTGTAAAATAGTATCTCGTTGTTCGTATCTCGTATCTAGTTAATTATTATATTTATCTCTTATTACTCTTTTTATCTCTGTTAGATTATTAACAACAAAATTTCCCTTTTTTATATTACTGCGGTCTAAATAAATAGCATTCATTCCCGCTTTCTGGGCAGCTAGATAATCAAATTCCCAATGATCGCCTATGTGTAATATTTGTTCAGGGCATACATTTAAGGTTTTGGATATTTTTAAATATATCTCAGAATTTTTCAATTCTTTAAAATCGGATAAAGCAGAAAAGCAAAATTTAAAATACTTTTCCAGCTTTTTCATTTTGGGAATTAAAAATTCACGAGGCATTGCAGTAATAACAATAAGGATAAAATTCTTCTTTAATTCTTCTAAAAGAGGGATTACTTCGGGAAATATCTTTACTTGAGACTCATATTTTTCTAATATTTTTTTAGGGGAAACTTCTAATTTAAAATAGGTAATCCAGTAATTAATATCGTACCAATTTAAATTATGCTCACCAAGTTTGATATATTCCTCACTTACATATTTTAAACTTTTTTCAAAACTAACCTTCTTTTTTTTAGCTACTAGTTCGGGTATTTCTTTAAACCATATCAAGTCATTATATTCTAAATCTACTAAAGTACCATCTACATCGAAAGAGATTATTTTAAGCTTATTTTTAGAATCTACCAATGTACCAATTCTCCAATTAATTAGTCGTTAGTGAATAGTGAATAAGTCGTAGGGGCAGACCTTGTGTCTGCCCTTTAGGTACAAGACCAAGTAACTATTAAAGGGCAGACACAAGGTCTGCCCCTACATTATACACCAAAATAGCAGAAAATAAAAAATCCCGGCAGTGTCCTACTCTCCCACAGAAAAACTGCAGTACCATCGGCGCTGGAGGGCTTAACTACTGTGTTCGGGATGGGAACAGGTGTGACCCCTCCGCCATTACCACCGGGAAAATTAAAGAGTGGTATAAGGTATGTAACGGTCAAGTCCTCGACCTATTAGTATC
>JAKLPU010000148.1:0-8806 GCA_022013755.1 Candidatus Atribacteria bacterium
AATTGCATATCTAAGAGCAGTACGGGTCATATTCTCTTTATTCTTCATCACATAATCAAAAACCTCTTTTTGGTGTAAATGACTGGCTACTTTAAGCAACCAACCATAACCCTTTTGAACCAAATCATCTTTATCCAAAAGGGTAATGTCAAATGGGGTCAAATCTTTATTCTTGACAGTACATTAAACTATTTTGCCAACAATATAGATTTCACCCTATTTTCTCCTATTGCACTAACTTAAGGCTTGCTTTAACACCGGATAAAAATCTTTTTCTTCCTCAATTACGGTGATCTTTTCCTTTTTTGCTTCCTCTTTCTGGCTTTCTGTACAATAACCCCATCCGGCCAAAAAAACGTGAACCCCCAGGATATCAGTTCCTTTAAGATAGCTCAGCTGATCATCAATAAAATAAATCTCATTTAATTTAGCACCATATTTTTTAGCGATAGCCTGCATATGCTCTGCTTTATGCTTACCAAAGTTTTTATCAAAAATATCTTCAACATCTATCTCAAAACCAAGATATTCCGGTTGAAAGGCACGATGAATGGCTTCCCCACGATTGGAGGTAGCAATGACAACTTTTTGCCCTTCTTGTAAAAATCGTTGAATCCCTTTTATCACGTCATGAAAAACAGGTGACAGAAAAAACCATTTTCTATAACTCTTTTTCTGCCATTTTTCTTTTTCTTGAAAAAATAATTCTCGAAAAAATTGATAATCGAATTGAAGCTGGTTACGATAAGCAATGAATTCCTGTTGGTCCTTAATCTGAATCTGCTCTTCCACAATTTTAATAATGGCGAAAAAATCCCCCGATAATTCAATATAAGACCTTAAGCGACGATAATCATTCATTTCTTTTTTATATTGTTTTTTCATTTTTTCCCAATTCTCAAAAGTAAATAATTCCCCGCCAAAATTTTTCTTTACTTTCGAACCAAAATATTTACAATAGGCATTATGACTTACAAATAAAGATTTTAAAGCACTGTCGCTAATGACCCCGTCAAAATCCACTGCTAATATTTTCATTTTCAATTCTTCCTATCCCTTGAATTAATTTATGTAGTACAATTAAATAAATTATTTAGATTATACTATTTCTTTGTTAGGTTGTACAATTTGAATTGTAGGTTTGGTGGGGGCATAGGATACAATAGCTACTAGAAATATCGATAAAATGTAATAAAAAAGATTTCCTATTTTATCGAAGATGTGTATAATAATAAGAGGTTGCATTCCTCTTTGAGCTATTTTCCTCTAGAGGAATACAAGAGGTTATTGGCAAAGAATGGCTCTCGGGAATGCACGGCGAGTTAAGACTTAAAGTGTCTGCTCTGAGGGGTTCACTTCAAGTTACCTCTTCCAAGTATCAGAGAAAAGCTTATACCGCTTCCAACTTATCGCCAAGAAAAGAATCTCCGAATACTAAGAGTTAACCAGGAGAAAAGCCGGGACAGATGCTATCTCCTCGGTGTTTCGAAGGAGGTACAAGATAGATCATCTACTGGTAAGGGAATTAGTACGGGTAAAGGTGCACTTAGGGTTTAAGATATTGGTCATAAACTGGAAGAGATTGATATAAAGGTTGATAAATAGGCCTAAGAATAGGCTTTCTACTTTTTTTATCACCATTTATTTTCGCTATTTAGTTTTCAAAGAACCTATAGAGTTAAATTTGCTGCTTAAATTCAATATGTTGCATTAAAATTTTAGTTTTGGGAGATATTTATAATATAATTATCATGAAAAAATTAATCCAAATGATCATAGTTTTTGTATTGCTCTGTTCTTCTGTTTCTTCTTTTTCTTATGCTGCTCCCAAGATCGGGTTAGCATTAGGAGAAGGAGGGAGCAGGTTTTATATTCATATTGGTGTCTTAAAAGCCCTGAAAAATGAAGGTATAAAGTTGGATTATATAGCAGGGACCAGCATCGGCTCTCTAATAGGGGGGCTTTATGCTTTATGGGAAGATACAGATAAAATAGAAAAATACGCTTTAAGTATGGATTTTGATAAATATTATATGTTTCCAAGAGAAGATATAAGACTGCAAAATATAGATGAAACCCCGTTCGTCATATTTTATTCAGATATATCGAAGGGAAAAATAGATGTTGAATTGCTGAAAGGTTTAATGGATGGGAAAATCATGAGAGATGAAATTGACCGATTAACTAACTGGGCAAGTTTCGAATATGATCTGAAAATTCCCTTTAAGGTAGTTACCACAGATTTGATAACTGGCGAAAAAGTAGTGATTGGCGAAGGGAGGATTTCTAATGCGATAGCAGCTTCTATGTCTGTGCCTGGATTATCCATACCTTTTAAATTTGAAGATAAAATGTTAGTAGACGGTGGTTTAATAGATCCTGTTCCTGTGGATGTGGTAAGAGAAATGGGAGCAGATATAGTTATCGGGGTAAATTTAAGGGATATTCAAGAAGACACTCTTCCCGTTATCAATAATGCTGTATCTATCCTTTATAGATCTGTATATATCATGCTCGGAGAATTAAATAATATTTCAGCTAATAAGGCAGATATTGTGATAAACCCCCACTATAGAGGTCCTCTCTCTACTGATATGGAGAAAGAAAAAAAAATACAATTAATTAAACTTGGGGAAGAAGAAACTAAAAAGATAATTCCCTTACTAAAGACACTGATCAATTCCTACTTGAATTTATAAATTCTCTGATTTTTATTAAGTGGTGTAAAAAAAATATAATAGCTTTTAAAAGTGCCTAATTTTTTTAATTACATATTTTTATTTATTTTCTCATATACCCCGACGAGCAAAAGCCAGCTTATTTATGGATTACCCGGACTTGATCCTTTTATGTTTCTACCTCTCCTTAATGTCCCTGAGCTTCTGGAAACCTATGGAGTTATAGAATTCTATTGGTTTACCACCGATCCTCTTGGACATATATTGGGCCCGAATTTATATGCAGCCAGCATACGCAGGTTTGACCGTTATTTTGGTTATCTGGTGAAAAGATTGAAACTCGACAGGGATATTGTTTTAGAAAGCGAAGAAAAAATTCGCTACTTATTTGAAGGTGAAGATGTATTTGGTTACTATAATTCTGGTTATAATGGAGAATGGTTGACTGATTTAGATTGGCCGGCACACACCAGAGAGAGCAAATTCCCAGCCGTTCCTCCCAATATCTATAATTTACTTTTAAACAAGAGAGCAGGAGATATAGTCATAGTCATTAATCCTCCTAAGATACCTATTTTTTACTTACGCTATCCAACTAATCATGCCAGACTCACGGATACCGATTTGATGATTCCTATTTTACTTAAAGGTCCACAGTTGGAGCATCTTTATGAACGGGAAGAGATGTGGAATTTCGGTTTTCGCGCTATGACGATGATATCTACCGAAGCTGGCTTGAATATGACCTTTACAGCTCTTATTTAATCAGGTTGTGGACCGGAGCAGGCCTGCAGTATAATGGACAGAACCTGGATGCATTGGTTCAAGCCCGCTTACAAATAGATTTAGGAAAAATACAGCTTAATCATGGAGGACAATTTACTCAAGTAGGATGGGAAATAAACACCAAAGAAGTTGTTTATCAAATCAACGACCGTCTGGCTTTAGAGTAGTTAATACCTAATGGATTTGGTATGAGCTTTAGCTGGTAGAAATTTTCAAATGTGTTGGGGCACGGTTCTTTGTCACACTTCAAGAATATACATTTACCTTATTGAATCGCCACCAGCGGTCAAAAGCATTAGTTTTTTTCAATTTTTCTACACCTTAATATTAATACGATAAAAGATTTAAAAAATCCTTCTTTTTTTAAAAAATAGTTGCGAGATGAGATTGCTGCGCTTTCCTCGAAAGCTCACGATAACAGAGGAATTAATATTAACCATATTTACTTAAAAATGGGAAAAATGTGTAAAGTCTGTGGGAAAATACCTTCTTGAAAGCCGTATATAGTAAGGGCTTTCACTTATATCTAAAATAAGCCATTTTAAGCGCCTAATTTAAAAAATATGACCAATCACCTTAACCCATCTTAAAAAATGCCGCTACGACAATATTTCGCTAAAACCCTTTTTGCAAGGCTTTCATCCTCCTAAAAATACAATTTTTAGCTCTTTTTTACCTCATTTTCTCTATATTTTAAATGCACTATAAACATCCCATATAATTCTATATATATTTATCTCTCTTACTTAGCTAAAAATTAGTTTTCCTGTTCCTCTCTTTTACTCCTTATTAATTATTTATTTAATCAATAAATGTGCCACAGGACCACTGTCATATTTTATTGTCAAAAGAACCGTTGTCCTCTGTCACATTCTTCATTTTGTGGTGTCACATTCATTTAGTGAAAGAACTCATTGGAAAAGGCTTTCCATGTCCAGGGTAAACGGTATTTATTTTTAAACTTTAAAGAATCTTCCCCTGTCATTTTTTATAAAACATCCAAATCTGTTTTATAGGCACCAACTAACTTCGCCAAGGCGGAGACTTCCTCGGGATGGGCAAACAAAGCACAGGGCATACCTTCGGTTTCCAGCAGGTGTTCATTCTTGCATATCTCTTTAAAGAGGGGGCTGGCCAGTCCTTCCCGTAAAGTTGAATTGGAAAGGTTATGGGTAGCAATATTAGATACCGGGCAGGGAGTAAGATCTCCTGCTGGAGTAACATGGGCAAAACCCCTTCCTGCTGACACACATCCTCCGAAATATTCTTCATCGCCTGGGGAGTGGATTATAAAAATAGGTTTGGTTGAACGGAATTTAAGGACTTGTGCTCTAAATTCTCTTCTTTCTTCTGGTTTAAGCAGGAGAGAGTGATCATACGATTCAGATGGAGTCATATCCAGATAAGATTTCGGGGAATGATTTGTTGACTCCATTTTTGGCTGGGGCAGAGGTGTCTGAGGAATATATTCAACCAGAAAGAGTATTCTTATATTCTGTTTAATTAGATTATCGATATTTTCAGGATTCATCCAATACTTAAAGTTCATCCGGGTAATAGTGGTAGATATTCCTGTAGGTACACCTATTTGGTCAAGGTTTTTTATTGTATTTAAAGCTTTTTCATAGACTCCAGTCCCTCTTCTTTTATTAGTAGATTCAGGGCTTCCTTCTATACTCACGATAATTGCCAGGTTGGTTGAGCGTTTTAAGAGGCTATAATCAGCCTCGGTAAGGGCAGTTCCATTGGTAAAAATTACAAAGGATTGGCCTTTAAATTCTCCGCAAAGCTCTATTAATCCAGGGAATAAAAAGGGTTCTCCACCGGCAATTATATTAACGAATATTCCCAGTTCACCGGCTTCTTTTATGACTTTTTGCCATTGTTCACAATTTAGCGGAGTTTTGGCTGGAGTTTCAGTTTCTGAACTTTTACGCCTCTTGATATTGCCAGCAGCTGAGGCATAACACCCCTCACAATTAAGATTGCAGCGGGGAGTAATACTTATGATTAAGGTCGAGGGTACCTGCAATCCGTTTTCTAATTCTTTCTCCCGGGTTTGTTGGGCATTGGTGTATGCCTGATAAAGAGGGAAAAAACTTTTAAGATAACGAGGGTGCTGAAGAATCCAGGAGATTAATTTTTTCCCTATATTCGGATTTATTTTATTAAGAGTATCTTTAAGTATTTTTAAATTCCCCTTCTTAAGATTCTTTCCGATCATTTTTAAATCCATTTTTTATTACCCTTATTTAAAATTCACATATAATTCACAGTCTCTTTAAAAATTTTTAAGTTACATTTTTGAAGCTACTTGGAGAATAACTATGGTCCAGGAAAAATTTGTATAAATTATACTTGATATTTTAAATAGAATCAAATAAATTAGGAAAGTAAAGACTTGGGGTCAAATCTTTATTCTTGACAGTTAATTTAATTATATGTCAAGAATAAAGATTTGACCCCAAGTCTTTGAGAGTTGGTATTTTTTAACAATATTTGCTAATGATTCCTACTTTTTATATTTAAATGAAATATCTAATTTTGTCCTAAAAGTTAACTTAGCATCTTTCTCTACTTTGATATCAAGCTTATTTACTTCGGCTATCCTAATTTCCTCAATCGATTTAGAAGCAGTCTCTAATGCAACTCTTGCTGCGTCCTCCCATGATTTTTCACTGGCACCTACAATTTCGACAACTTTGTATACGCTTTCCGTTTCACACCTTCTATTAAATATTAATTTTTATTCACTTTATCAAATATTTAAACAATAGTTGATCTTGTTTATCTGTTTCGATATAAAAATACATTAGATAAGGAAAAACAAAAAGAAGTCAGTTTATAATTCGGGTCATTACATTTCCTGCGGTCTTCCTCTGATCTTCGTTCTTTTCCGGAACGCCGCTCTTTCTTTTCCATAAGATTTTCTACTTCGTTTACTCAAATTTAAATTCTTTCTCTTTGAAGAGCTTAAGGCAAACATCTACCACCCCCGGGTCATAGAAGATGCCTTTGTTTTGAGAGATTTCTTCCAAGGCTGCATCTATGCCCAATGCCGGTCGATAAGGACGGAAGGAAGACATTGCTTCTACTACATCAACTACCCCTATGATTTTGGCTTCCAGTAGAATCTTATCAGCCCTTAACCCATTAGGATAACCTGAACCATTTAGCCTTTCGTGATGTTGAAGGACAATTTGAGCTATAGGATAGGAAAAATCAATGGATTTTAAGATATCATACCCTATTTGGGAATGTCCTTTTATTAGACTAAACTCTATATCAGTTAACTTGGTGGGCTTACTCAAGATTTCAGTGGGCAGTCCGATCTTCCCGATATCATGGATTAAAGAGGCTATCCTTATCCCTTCAATCTTATCTTCAGGAAGTTCCATCTCTTGGGCAATACGAATGGCTAACTGATAGACTCTATGCTGGTGGCCGGAGGTATAGGGGTCTTTGACCTCTATTATCTTGGACATAGTGTCGAGGGCTGCATCCATGGTCTTTTTGAGTTTCTGATAGCTTTGCTGGAGTTCTTCTTCTGACTTTTTCTGTACAGTGATATCTTTAGACAGACTAATAACACCAGTAATTTTGCCTTCTTTATCTTTGTAAGGCACCTTATCGGTAATTAACCATCTTGTTCCGTCAGGTGTTGTATAAGGTTCGACGATATTCCTTTTTGCTTTTCCGGAAATAATAACTTCCTTATCGTCTTTTCTCATATTCTCAGCCTGTTCCTCAGGAAAAAGTTCTTCTGTAGTCTTGCCTACTAGATCTTTTACTGGCATCTTTAATGAATCAGCCAGAATCTTGTTTGCCCGGATAATTCTACCTTCTACATCTTTATAAAAAATTATAGCAGGTACTGAATCTAAAATTATTTGCAGTTCGTCTTTTGCATTTTTCAAATTTTCCTCTGAATGTTTGCTCTCGGTGATGTCCCTGAATATCCCCACGGCAGAAACGAATTTGCCATCCTTGAATATGCCATTTCCTCTGCCCTCTACATTGATTTCCTTCCCGCTCTTAGAAATGAAAACCGTTTCAAAACTAATGCTTCTTCCCCTTGCGACTTCTTGCAGCAGCCTACTGATCTGTGGTATTTTGTCCTCACGAATTATATCGGTCACCCGCAGACCCTTCGCATCTTCCTGCGAGTATTCCAGGGTCGCCAACCATTTCTTGTTCACCGCCAGTATCTTCCCGGCAGGGTTTGCGATTTGGATGAGATCATTGGCATTGTTGAACAAGGTGAAATACCGCTCTTCGCTGGCACACAGCGCCTCCTCCGCCTGCTTGCGCTCGGAGATATCTATTAAAGAAGCTATACTCTTTTTGGTACTGGGTATTATTCCTATTTTTAAGAATATATTTTTCATATTACCTTTTTTATCTATTAAACGAAATTCATATTCGGTTGGAGGTTTTTCTCCGACTTTTCTCCTTGCGGTATGATACTCGTCCATCATTTTTAAATCTTCTAGAATGACAAAATCCGTCCATTTCATCTTATTTTCAATTTCTTCCTTAGAATATCCGCTCAGTTTCTCAGATTGTGCATTTGCCATAGAAATTGTTTTGTCTTCTTCTATAATTATCACAGCAGTACCAGTATTTTCAAATATGGTTCGGTATTTCTCTTCTGATTCTACCAGGGTCTTCTCTGCCTGTTTGCGTTCAGTTATTTCTTTTTGAACCTCTTCAAATAATCGAGCATTCTCCAAAGCGATCGCAGCTGCATTGACTAAAGGTTGTAATTTTTTAATATCATTTTTAACAAATTTACCTGGGGTATCACCATCCAAGTTCAATAATCCTACAACTTTATTGCCTAAACAGACGGGTATAGACAAAAATGATCTTATCCAGCTGGTTTCCTTAAAAATAATCCAACGGGTATCCTTATAAGTATCGGTAATTAGCAGGGGTTTTGCTAATTTAATCACTTCTTTATACAGAGAAAGTTTATCCACTGGATAGGTAAAATTATTTACAAATTTTTTACTACCATATTTATTGTATCCCACTGAATGAACATTATATAATCCTCCTTTTTCAATAAGGGAAACGTTACAGGCAGAATAAGGGACAAGACGTTTTACTTGTCGAAACACCTCCTCTAATACATCTGAGAGGCTGAGTTTTGAGGTAAGAATAAGAGCAACTTTAGCTAATGTCTCTGCCTTTAAATGTTGCTCCCGTTCCTTTTTTAGTAATGATTTTCGTTTCTTTTCGGCTCTCTTGCGTTCGGTGATATCACGGATATAAACTATAAGTCTAGGTTTATTTCCAATGTTGATAAGCTTGGTAGCAATTTCCGTAGGGAAAATAGT
>JAKLPU010000149.1:0-8501 GCA_022013755.1 Candidatus Atribacteria bacterium
TATTGGTAAGTGCTGCTCTTAATCGATAATCAAAAAATCCTCATTGCCGGGTGAAACCATCCTAACTTCCCCTTAAAAGAATTCCTGTTGCATGATATAATTGAAAAAATTTCAGGCTAGTGACCAGAACGAAAAAAGGGTGTTAAGAGAAAGGGATTGCGTATCAGGTAAAAGGGTAAATAAGGAGGCAGAATATGTTGGATGTAAAAATGGTAAAAGGATATATTCCCGGTTCGATCGGCCGGATTGCCGAACTTCATGGTACTTACTATCATCAATATTGGGATTTCAAACTCTTTTTTGAAGCAAAAGTAGCTACCGAGATTTCAGAGTTTCTTGGAAGATATAATGAAAAACAGGATGGTTTTTGGACTGCTTCCATTGGGGGTCGTGTGGAAGGCTCTATTGCTATCGACGGTATCCATACTGAAAAAGAAGGAGCACATCTTCGTTGGTTTATCGTTTCTGAAATCATGTGCGGAAAAGGAGTCGGAAACTGGCTGATCAATGAGGCAATTGATTTTTGTAGAAGTAAAAAATATCAACGAATATATCTTTGGACTTTTAAAGGTCTTGATACAGCAAGACACATCTATGAAAAAAATGGTTTTAAATTGATAACAGAGTTCAACGGTGATCAATGGGGCACAAAAGTAGAGGAACAGCAATTTGAATTACTACTTGGATGACATCCCAGGTTTATCATTATTATTGGATTTACCTGTTACATAAAACATATTTTACAAAGTATCTCGGATGCAAAATATTATTTTTATTTTTGAGGTGATATAAATTGTCAAATTATCATTATTCGGTGGCGCACAATTGATTCACAAAATAGACCAGGGATATTGTGGAGCTTCAGACCATAGAAAAGATGGTCCAGTAGCAGGTTTTTAGATATTTTGTTTAGAGGAATAAAAAGAGAGGGTGATAACTGTTGATTAAAATCTACGAACTGGGAAGAAATAAAGAAGAGTTGATGCAATTTACCAACTTTGCCTGGGAGATCTACCGGGGTGATGTTAATTGGGTAGTACCATTCAAAAGCGACCTGCTTAAAATATTTTTGGGTACAGATATTTCTAAAAAACTTGATTATGGGCCTCATACTTTTTTCATGGTATTTGAAGACGGAAAACCTTTAGCCAGGGTTTTAGTTGGAATCAATGAGAAGATGAATCTGGGAAAGAATATGAAAGTCGGTTATTTTAGTTACTTTGAAGCTAAAAATTCTAGCCAAGCGGTTAAATGTCTAATGGACCATGCCGTTAATTGGTTAAAGAAACAAGATATTAATAGACTTATCGGACCGCTCTACCCTAATGATGATGTCGAGAATAGAGGATTACTCATTGAAGGATTTGATAGCCCGCCTGTACTGATGACCTCCTATAATCCAACCTATTACCAGCAGCTATTAGAAGAATATGGATTTAAAAAGGATGCAGATTTTTTTGCTTATTATTTTGATGATTTTGATATAGCCAGAACAAGGGTGGATAAGGTTGCCTCCTTTGCGATGAAAAAGTATCATTTCAGGATTGATAGAGTTGATCTCACACAGATAGACCGTGAAATAAGAGATATTGTAAAAGTAATTGAATTAATCGTTGCTCAAGGCCATGAAGAAGAAAATGGGTTTGAATATTCAAGCCCTCCTTCTTATAAAGAAATTTCTTTAGAAGTTAAAAAATTGTTACCTTTTATGGATAGGGATCTTATCTATATTGCCCGTTCCGGAGATGCTCCTGTCGGTTTTGTTTTAGCTTTACCAGATTATAACCAGGTATTAAAAAAAGTGAGGGGTAAATTATTGCCTTTTGGATTTATTAAATATTTATGGTATAGGAATAAGATTGACGGGATAAGGGGTTTTGCTCAATTTATTATTCCCAGCTATAGAAATAAAGCAGTCAATGCAGCTATTTTTCAAAAGATATTATTAACTGTTGAAAAGAAAAAATACCGTTATATAGAGGGTTCTTCCATCAGTGAAAATAATTTAAAATCTCGCAGAATCTTTGAAAATACCGGGATTAATCCTTATAAGATTTATCGGGTTTATCAAAAAATATTTTAGGTTAAAATATTAGGATTAGTCGGCGGAGCTCTGAGGGGTTTGATAGGAGGTAGTGTTTATGAGATACAATTTAGAAAAAACTAATATACTACTTCAAAAATGGTTTTTATTTCACAGAGGTACTCCTGCCTATTAAGCAAATCAATAAAGAATTAAATTTAATTCCTCTGTAAGCCATTTAAATATAATAAAGAATTAAATTTAATTCCTCTGTAAGCCATTTAAATATAAAGGGACACATCCCATTTTCTTAGGCAATTAATATTTTACTTTTAAATAAAATAAAGAGGGAAGGTGTACCAGATCGAGTAAAGAAAAAGGGAACAGGCTGCTTTTTAAGAGCGTATGGCAATATGCCCCTACGCCTTATAACTTGAAAAAAAGTAACCCGTCCCCTTTTTTACACTATAATATGTTAAAATAATGAATAAACAATTAAAATATATTATAATAAAGAAGATGCAGCAAGAATTATTCCATTAAAATTATATCGGTTGTTGGTAATCTGTCTTATATAAAATATTAGATAATATAGGCAGGAGGTAGGGGATGAAGAATTCACATGCAATTATTGTTTCTTTGATCTTGATTATTATCTTTGTAGTTTTGGGCAGCAGTGTCAGTTTTAGTCAGGATAAATCGATAGAAGAACTATACTTTCAGGGAGTTGATTTATTAGAAAATAAAAAACAATACGAAGAAGCACTTACTTATTTCCAACAGATTATCGAATTAGACCCGGGTCACGCGGAAGCTTATTTTCAAATCGGAAAAATATTTAGAACCATTCGTCAATTCGAAAAAGCAATAACCTATTATCAAAATGCTATCAATTTGAAACCCGATTATAGTTCAGCTTATTACGGCCTGGGGCTTACCTATCTGGAGCTTCAAAAAAATAAAGACGCATTGGAAGCCTTTAAGGAAGCGGTTCGCAGTAAACCGGATTTTGCCAGCGCTCATTATGGCCTGGGATTGGCGTATAATGAATTAGAAAGATATAATGAGTCTATTGCAGCCTTTCAGCAGGCTTTACTGCTTGACCCCGAGGATGCCCAAACTTATTATGGTTTGGGAATTACCTATGAGCAAATCGGCGAATATCAAAAATCAATTGATAACTTTGAGAGAGCAGTACAATTACAACCGGATTATGGTAAGGCATTTTATCGTTTAGGAATGAATTACCAAAAGATGGAAAAATATCCGGAAGCTGTCGAAAACCTGGGAAAGGCTGCAAATTTCCTACCCGATTCTACTGGCGAAATTTATTACACCATAGGCATGATTTACCGAAAAATGGAAAACAATGAAGACCCCGCTATCGAAAGCTTTAAAAAAGCAACCCAAAAAAATCCCCAATATGCCGATGCTTTTTTCTATTTAGGATGGCTCTATAATAAAAAGGGGGATTATGAGAAAACCATAGAGGCTTACCAGGAAGTTATTCGCATCAATCCTGATTACACTTATATTTATTATAACTTAGGCTGGGCTTATGGAGAACTGGAAAAATATCAGGAAGCCGTTGATGCCTTTAAGGAGGCTGTTAAACAAAATTCGGAAGATGCAGATTTTCATTATGGCCTGGGGTGGGCATACATGCAATTAAAGGATTATGAAAAAGCTATTGAATCCTTTAAACAGGCTATACGTATTAAGCCGGATTATACTTTTGCCCACTATAGCTTGGGAATGATTTTTCTGGTTCAGGGGGATAAAAATGCTGCCCTGGACGAATATAAAATTCTTAAGGATTTAGATCAGGATACAGCAGATCAATTATTTGATATGATTTATAAATAGTCAAGGAGACCCCCCCCTTAATATTCTATTTATAATATTTATTGAGTGAGGCAATGAATGATAAGAAAAATAAGTAATTATAAGCATGTTATTTGGGATTGGAACGGAACATTGATAAATGACGTATGGTTAGTAGTGGAAATAATGAATAAGATGTTAAAAAAACGCAACTTGCCAAAGATAGATTCAAAAAAATATAGGGAAATTTTTGATTTCCCGGTAACAAAATATTATATAAAACTTGGATTTAATTTTTCTAAGGAATCATTTGAAGAGCTTACTGTTGAGTTTATAAGCGAATATTACACGCGTTTAAATGAGTGTAAGCTATTTGATGAAGTAGAAGAAGTGCTGAAAAAAATAAGAGATAGAGGAATATCTCAATCAATTTTATCTGCCTCAAAAGAAGATGTCCTTATAGAGAAGATTAAACATTATGGTATCGATAAGTATTTTTGTAGAATAATAGGTTTAGAAAACCACTATGCCGAAAGTAAAATTGAAAAAGGGAAAAAGTGGATAGCTGAGTTAAATTTAAACCCGCAAGACGTGCTTTTAATAGGAGATACTATCCATGATTACGATGTTTCAAAACATATGGGGTGCGATTGTCTGCTGGTTGCCAATGGACATCATAGCTAT
The DNA here is from genome assembly GCA_022013755.1 of Candidatus Atribacteria bacterium. Classification (GTDB taxonomy): domain Bacteria; phylum Atribacterota; class Phoenicimicrobiia; order Phoenicimicrobiales; family Phoenicimicrobiaceae; genus Sediminicultor. Next base: position 4,532 of record JAKLPU010000149.1, read on the forward strand.
GATAAACTTGCAAAGCTGGGGGTTGATATTATCAGCACATTAAAAGAGATAAATTAAAGTTAAATAAAAAGAGGACAGGCTACTTTTTATAAAATATTAAAAGTAAGAATAGGTAAAAAAATAACCTGTCCCCTTTTTACGATAAATACCTTAAGTAGAGATAAACTGAAGATAGAACAATAGATATTAACATTATCGGAAGGCCGATTCTAAAAAATTCTTTGAAGGTTATTATCCGGCCCTGTCTTTTTAATATATTTACTCCTACTAAATTAGCGGCAGCCGCTATAAAGGTTCCGTTTCCTCCCAGACAGGCACCCAAAGATAAGGCCCACCAGACAGGGTTGAGGTTAAATGAAGTTACTGCCCCGATATTATGAACTACCGGGACCATAGAGATGGTATAGGAGATATTATTAATAAAAGAACAGGAGATTCCCGAAACCCACAAAACCGCCAGAGTGGTAAGAGTGAGATTTCCTTTAGTTAAAGTGATAATTTTATTGCTCAGCCATTGAATGATTCCCACTTTCTCTACTCCTGCTATCACCACGAAGAGTCCGATAAAAAAGAAGAGAGTAGACCACTCTACTTCTAAGAAAGTTTCTGCCGGGTCTATGTTACTGACTAAAAGTAATAGAGTTGCTCCTACTAAAGCCACAGTAGCCGCTTCTAAACCCAGATTATGATGGAAGATAAAGACCAATATGGTTAATAAAAAGATAAGTATAGATTTTTTTAATAATGCGGGGTCTTCGATTGCTTTCCTTTCATCGAATTTTTCTACTCTTCCCCAGGCTTCCTTAACATTTTGAGACATTTCCTTTTTATAAAATAGCCTGACAAAGAACGGCAATAGAATTAACAAAATCAGGACAAAAGGAGCAAGATTGATAATAAAATCCATAAAAGACAGATGGGCTGCACTTCCGATTATTATATTAGGCGGGTCACCGATAAGTGTCGCTGTTCCTCCTATGTTAGCGGCGAATATTTCAGATAGCACCAGAGGGATGGAAGATATTTCTAAGTTTTCACAGATAGCTAAAGTTATAGGGACAATTAGTATTATGGTGGTGACATTGTCCAGGATGGAAGATAGGATGCCGGTAATAATACTCAAAAAAAACAAGAGGTAAAAGATATTTCCATGAGCAAGCTTAGATATTTTAATTGCCAGATATTGGAACAGGCCGGTTCTTTTGATTATAGAGACCATAACCATCATTCCGGTCAGTAGGCCGATAGTATTAAAATCTATGGCTGAAAAAGCCTCCTGTTGATTCAATATTTTTAACAATATAAAAAGAAGGGCTCCGCTTAAGGCAATTACCGTGCGGTTAATCTTTTCCAGGCTAACAAATATAAGAATAGCTATAAATATTATTAAAGCTATAAACGTTTGGTTCATTAATTATTCCTTTCCTAATCTAATCTTCTTCCATAGCATGTTTACATAAACAAGAAGGGGTCAATATTCCGACTAATTTACCTGCTCTTACTACCGGGACTATTCTCAGATGTTTTCTAAATAACAAATCTGCTGCCTGGGTCCTACTGGTATCTTCTTCTAGTGAATAGACTGTAGTAGTCATAAATTCTTTTACCGGTAGATGAGCAATCTTTTTAGCTTGCTGGGAAAACTGGTCGAAATCAGGGATAAAAGATGGATTTTGTAATTCTTTATAGTAGCCAGGCAAGCAAGCCTTGGTAATATCGCTTTCCGTGATTATTCCAATTACATTTTGATCATTATCTACAACAGGCAACCCTACCATTCGCTGTCGGCTCATAATCTTTACGGCCTCTTTTATCGGGGTATCGGCAGATACGGAAGTTAGGTCTGGAATCATAACTTCTTTTATTTTCAAGGTTATCCCCTCCCTAATTGAAAATTTTTCTTAATTATATTCCTTTTTGTATTTTTATCAAGTCAAATTAGTCGTTAGTCGTTGGTCGTTAGTATTTAGTGAAGAAAATACAGAGAATAAATTCAAGATACAAAATGAGATCGCTTTGGTCGTCTCGCTCACTCACAATAACATTATAGACAGGATAGACTCCTGTCCTACGAAGGGGTGAATAGGAGAATTGGCGAATTGATCAATTAACTCGTATTTTGCATCTTGCATTTGAAACTAACGACTATTCACTATTCACTAACGACTAATAACAAAGTGTTTCAATAAAAAATAAAAATTTTTATCTAATTTTAATAAAAAAAGAGGATTTTTAAAAAACTTGTAGAATTAATTATATATAAAAGAAAATACATACTAAATTTAAACTTGAAGAAAGGAGGTGCTAAAAGTGAAAGCTTTGTTTTTTGGAGAAATTCTCTGGGATATTATAGAGAACAAACCTTATATTGGCGGTGCCCCCTTTAATCTTGCTGCTCATATGACAAAAATGGGACTTAAATCAACACTCATTTCTTCTGTAGGCAAAGATGCTCTGGGTAGAAAAGCACTAAAAGAAGCAGAAAAAAGAGGGATTAATTCTTCCTTTATCCGGGTCCATCCACATTTGCCCACCGGGATTGTAGAGGTAAGTCTGGATGAAAGGGGTCATCCTACTTATCTAATAAAAGAAAATGTTGCCTGGGATAATATTGTTTTAAATCAAGACTTAATAGATAATTTAACTAAAAATACATGGGAGATATTCTGTTTTGGAACTCTCGCTCAACGGACCAAAGAAAATCGGGAAGTGCTCAGCCAAATTATATCTTGGGTACGTCCTCATCACATATTTTATGATTTAAATCTAAGACAAAATTACTACAATAAGGATTGGATTGAAAAATCCTTATGTCAGTGCTCAATAGTGAAAATGAACGATAGAGAGGCTCTGATTATTTCTGAACTTCTCTTCGGACAAACATTAAAACAAGAAAACCTCGCTGAGCTTATTTGTCAGGAATATGACCTTTCTATTGTCTGTATTACACATGGAAAGAATGGCTCATCTGTTTATCGTAATGACAAGCTGGAAAAGGTACCAGGAATAAATGGGCCGGTAGCCGATACCGTAGGAGGTGGAGACAGCTATAGTGCAGGTTTTCTGTTTTCTTATTTATGCGGAACCAGCATATACGAGGCGGCAGAGTTTGCGGAAATAGTAGGTAATTTTGTAGTTTCCCAATCCGGCGCCGTACCCAAATATCCCAAATGGCTGGAAAAAGAGATAGAAAATTTAAAATATAAGATAAAAAAATGACAGGGCGAACATGACAGAGAACCGCCCCCTGTCATAAAAAAGGGAGGATAAAATTATGAAATTAGAAAGCCTTGAATTTGAAAATAATGGATTTATTCCGGAAAAATTTACCTGTGATGGTAAAGACATCAACCCTGGCTTTATTATTGAGGACATACCGGAAGACACTAAAAGATTAACCCTTATTGTGGAGGATCCTGATGCCCCGATGGGGACCTGGGTGCATTGGGTGCTATTTAATATACACGTTTCTGATGTGATAGAGGAAAATACAGTTCCGGGTACTCAAGGAACTAATGATTTCAGGAAATTAGAGTATGGAGGCCCTTGCCCGCCTTCAGGGACTCACCGTTATTTCTTTAAATTGTATGCTCTCGATGAAAAACTTCATATAGAAGAGGGCTGCAAGAAGAAGGAATTAGAAGAAGCTATGGAAGGACATATTTTGGCTACGGCAGAATTAATTGGCTTATACCAGAGAGCGAAAAATAAAGAGTAAAGGGAGTCGAAGATGAATAAAATAATAAAAATTATAATTTTTTTGGGGTTGATTTTGTTTGTTAGTGTCAATATCTATGCTACCGAAATTGAAGTGGAATCAGAGATTAGCGAGATTTGCGTCTATACTGATTCTGCTTTGATAAATAGGGTTACCCATCTTGAACTTGATAAGGGAACTTATACGGCAATTTTCTCAAATATCATTCCCGAGGTTGACGAGAATTCTTTAAGGGTTTCTGCAGAAGGAACA
>JAKLPU010000150.1:0-3886 GCA_022013755.1 Candidatus Atribacteria bacterium
CCTGTTATCCTGGGCAAACAAAATAAAACGTTTAGGTGTATACGCTAATGCCGATACACCGGAAGATGCGAAAAAGGCCAGAGAATTAGGGGCGGAAGGTATAGGACTTACCAGAACAGAGCATATGTTTATGGAACAAGATCGGTTACCTATTGTACAAAAAATGATTATGGCCGATACCTCAAAAAGCAGAGCAGAGGCCTTAGAAAAATTACTGCCTGTGCAGAAGGGTGATTTTTTGGGCATTTTAAAAGCTATGGAAGGATTACCGGTGATTATCAGACTTCTCGATCCTCCGCTTCACGAATTTTTACCCAATCTGGAAGATACTTTAATAGAAGTAACTACTTTAAAATTAAAAAATATAGATTCGGCAGAACTTGCTAAGAAGGAAAAGTTATTAGAAAAAATTAAATCTTTACACGAAATGAATCCTATGTTAGGACTTAGAGGGTGCAGATTAGGCTTATTATACCCGGAAATATATGAAATGCAGGTAGAAGCTATCATAGAAGCTGCTATAGAATTAACTAAAAAAGGTATCAAAGTAAAACCTGAAATAATGATTCCTCTGGTAAGTCATATAAACGAATTTAGACCGATATGCAAAAGAGCCAGAAAAATTGCCGATGAAAAGATAAAATCTGCAGGGGTAAAATTAGAATATAAAGTGGGGACTATGATTGAGTTACCACGAGCTGCTTTAACTGCTGATAAGATAGCAGAAGAAGCTGAATTCTTTTCTTTCGGTACCAATGATTTAACCCAGACAACTTTTGGTATAAGCCGGGATGATGCTGAAGGAAAATTCTTATTAAAATACGTTGAGGATAAAATTTTAGAAGATAATCCTTTTGAGGTTTTAGATCGCGAAGGAGTAGGAGAATTAGTTAAGCTGGGTACAAAGTTAGGAAGGGAAACCCGTCCTAACTTAGAAGTAGGGATTTGCGGAGAGCACGGTGGAGAACCACAATCGGTCGAATTTTGTCATTCTGTGGGCTTAAACTATGTGAGCTGTTCGCCTTTTAGAGTCCCCATTGCCCGATTAGCAGCTGCGCAGGCGGTAATAAAAGAAAAAAATATAGATAAAACAAAAATGATTCACCGTTTAACCGATTAACCGATTCTCCAATTACACGATTTTAGAAGATAGTTTATAGCGGGAATTGAAAAGTACAAAATATAAAACCAAAATTTCAAGCTAAATCTGCAGGGGCGTATTTAATACGCCCCTAAACACTTAAATAAGAAAATGAAATGTAAATAAAAAGAAAGGATATAAAGTAACATGCAAATTGAACTGTTAATCCCTCTTAGTGGCATAATTAGCCTTATATTTGCCGTATTTCTTTCTCTGAAGGTAATTAGAGAAAAACCGGGAAATGAATTAATGAAAGAAATATCAAATATGATTGAACAGGGAGCTATGGCTTTTTTAAAAAGAGAATATAGCGTTTTGGTATTTTTTATCATTGTAGTTAGTCTTATACTGGGCTGGGTGAGAAACCCTATTACCAGTTTATCTTTTGTGGTGGGGGCAATTTGTTCCGGATTAGCAGGTTTAACCGGAATGAAAATTGCCACTAAAGCAAATTCGAGGACTGCTCATGCTGCCATGGAGGACGGAATAACCAAAGCATTAAAAATTGCCTTTTCCGGCGGTGCGGTGATGGGTATGTCGGTAGCAGGTTTTGGACTATTAGGTTTAGGCATTTTATATTACTTCATCAGAGAACCAGAAATTATAAATGGGTTTGCTTTGGGTGCAAGCTCTATCGCCTTGTTTGCCAGAGTGGGTGGAGGAATATTTACTAAAGCAGCAGATGTGGGAGCTGATTTAGTGGGAAAGGTGGAAGCAGGGATACCCGAAGATGACCCTCGTAACCCGGCAGTTATTGCTGATAATGTAGGAGATAATGTAGGAGATATAGCAGGAATGGGTGCAGACCTATTTGAGTCTTACGTAGGTGCAATTATTTCCAGTATGATTTTGGGTGGATTATTATTTGAAGGTACTAAAGGAGTTATGTTCCCTCTATTGTTAGCTGCTTGTGGGGCAATTTCTTCTATTATAGGCACCTTTTTTGTAAATACTAAAAGTGAAGTGAATTTACACATTGCTTTAACCAAAGGAACTTTGGTAAGCGGATTTTTAGTTATTATTGCTTCTGCTTTTCTTTCTAATGTTTTATTTAATAGTTTAAATGTATTTTATGCCACTACCGCTGGATTGATTGCTGGTATAATTATCGGATTAGTAACTGAATATTATACCTCTTACCATTATCCTCCGGTAAAATCAATTTCTAAATCATCACTTACCGGAGCAGCAACTACCATTATTTCGGGATTGGCTGTCGGTATGCAAAGTACCGCTATACCACTAATCGTGATTGCCCTTACAGTTTTAGTTGCCTATAAATTCGCGGGTTTATACGGTATTGCTGTTTCCGCGGTAGGGATGCTTTCGATAGTCGGCATGACGGTTTCCGTTGATTCCTATGGTCCGATTGCTGATAATTCGGGTGGAATTGCCGAAATGGCCGGGCTGGATCCCAAGGTTCGAAAAATTACTGATTCATTGGATGCTGTGGGAAATACTACAGCAGCTATTGGAAAAGGTTTTGCTATCGGTTCAGCAGCGTTAACTGCTTTGGCTCTATTTTCAGCTTATTGTAAATCTGTAGGTTTAGAAACTATAAGCATAACTAATCCGATAGTGGTAGCTGGGATGTTTATAGGTGGTCTTTTGCCTTATCTTTTTTCTGCTTTAGCCATAAATGCAGTAGGGAAAACAGCTTTCTTAATGATAGAAGAAGTTCGAAGGCAATTTAGAGAAATTCCTGGTTTGAAAGAGGGAAAAGCTAAGCCGGATTCTGCGAGATGTGTAGATATTAGCACTAAAGGAGCTTTAAAAGAGATGGTATTGCCCGGGTTGTTAGCCATAGTATCACCTATAGCAGTAGGAATAGTTCTTGGTCCTGAAGCCTTGGGGGGTATGTTGATTGGAGCGGTGTTAGTAGGAGTATTATTGGCTATAATGATGGCCAATTCCGGAGGAGCTTGGGATAATGCCAAAAAATATATCGAAATGGGAAATTATGGGGGGAAAGGCACAAAAATCCATGAGGCCGCTGTTATAGGTGATACTGTAGGCGACCCTCTTAAAGATACTGCTGGTCCTTCTATGAATATATTGATTAAAGTTATGTGCATAGTCGCTCTGGTGTTTGTTCCTCTATTTATAAAATAGTCATTAGTGAATAGTGAATAGTCGTTAGTTTTAAATACAAAATGCAAGATAAATTGGTTGGCTGGTTTTCTAGTTAACAGATCTATGATGCGTTGCAGATAATTTTATAGTAAATTTTGACTTTTTGGTTATAATTATTATGTTGTAGGGGCACAATGAATTGTGCCCTCGCCATATTAATGACTAATTTCTCCTAGGGGTACGATGCATCCTGCCCCTTGTACTAAAATGATTTTACAAAAAAAATTCCCAAAGAATACAATTGGGAGGAAACATTAAATGAGATTTTATGATTTAATTATCAAAAAAAGAGATGGCCAAGAATTAACTCATAAAGAAATAAATTTCATGATAAAAGAATATTGCGAAGATAGGATTCCGGATTACCAAATGTCTACCATGCTGATGGCTATCTATTTTCAAGGAATGAATATTGATGAAATAAAATATCTAACTATGGCTATGGTTCATTCCGGAAAAATTATCGACCTTAGTTCCATTCCTGGTATTAAGGTCGATAAACATAGTACAGGAGGAGTAGGAGATACTACTACCCTTGCTTTAGCCCCCATGGTGGCAGCGGCAGGTGTTCCGGTAGCCAAGATGTCAGGACGGGGTTTAGGTCATACCGGC
>JAKLPU010000151.1:0-6783 GCA_022013755.1 Candidatus Atribacteria bacterium
CCCATGTCTTTCGTTTTATGGTTTTTTCTCCACTTGACGGGCTAATCCCATCCGGATAAATAACCAGGGTGCCCCAAAACTGATCCATATGCCCAATAACAGATAACGGAAAAGTCGGCTTAATTGATAGAAAGATTGGCCCTCTGAAGGAAGTATCAATTTCAATCCAAGATATAATATCCCTATTCCGATAATCCCAACCAAAAAAGTGATAAGCCGCTGCAGCCAGTTCCCCGGTCGAATCCCTCCAATAAAAGAAGAAAAAAATAGCAGGCCATAGCCAACGCCGGTCAAAGCAGCTACCGAACTGATAATATCCGGGGATGATTGAATTTGTAATAAGGTTACCGGAAATAGCGTAATGCCAATTATTTTAAATATCATATTTCTTTGAATAAAATCGAGTTTGATCTTTAAAAAAATAAAATAACTTAGACTGAGAATGAGTCCGCCAATTAACCATCCTCCCAGGATATCGGTGGGAAAATGGACGCCCAGATAGATGCGGGAAAATCCAATCAATAGAATCAGTAAAACAGAAAGGTTGCGAATCCAGGTTTGCTTTTTCCAATAAGTTACACTCCCCCAGACCACTAGGGAAGACTGGGCATGGCCGCTGGGAAAACCATATCCAGAGGTATGAACCTTTTGAATTTCCGGTAAAATATCAAAAGGTCGGGGCTGCTGAAATATCTCTTTTAATCCGGTATTAACATAAACGGATAATAAAAAGATAATTCCGACCCGTATCCCCAAATAAAAGTCAACACACCAAAGGAGGAAGGAAAATAAAAGCAAGTAAAATAATTCATCTCCAAGTGAAGTGATAGCTCGAAAAAAAGAATCCAGCAATGGTGTGTCAATCTGTTGAATCATAATAATGAAATCTAATCCCCACTGAAAAATGGCATCCATATCAGCACCTTCCTCCTTAACTATAATGCTTTATTATATCAAAAATAACCAAAGAATGATCTTTTTCCAAAAAAATTCATCTTATGTTGTGACAGGGGGCGGTTGTTTGTTCCAGAAAAACAAAGCGTTTTTGTTTTTTTGAATATCAGTGCAGCACCATTCATTGACATATTCACGCCCTATATATAAAATGTAATCATACATATCACATAGTCATCTGCTGTCTCAAGATGAATAATCTATAGATTTAAAATGCTGCCGACCTTTAAAATAACCATGCTATGTCATCTGTTTTTAAAATTCATTGAGAAGGAGCATTGTTTCCTTTGGTCGGGCTTTAAATATACAGTAGGAGGAATTTATTATGAATATCGGTATTATTTTATATTCTGAAACCGGCAACACCTATTCCGTTTCCCAGAAGCTCAAAGAAAAACTTGTCAAAGCCGGACATTCTGTGAACATCGAAAGACTAAAAGTTATCGGTAAAGTAAAACCGGGAACAAAAGATATTAAGTTCGAAACGCTTCCCGATAACGATTCATACGATGCGCTGGTTTTTGGCTCTCCGGTGCAAGCCTTTTCCCTATCATCCGCAATGACAAGCTATCTGTCACAGATAAAATTACTACAGGATAAAAAAGTCGCCTTTTTGGTGACTCAATTTTTTCCTTTCCCCTGGTTGGGGGGAAACCGCGCAATCGGGCAAATGGAAAAAATCTGTGAATCCAAGGGAGCAACTGTTTGCGGAACCGCAGTCGTTAACTGGTCAAAACCTAGCCGTGAAAAACAGATTACTGAAATGGTTGAAAAATTGAGCAAATTATTTTGATGACAGGACAAAAAATAATCGAACAAATTAAATCAAAAAAAGATATTGATGAGATAGTGAATCAGGTAATTAAAAATCCCAAACTCATCGAAGCGCTTATATCAATCATTGATAGTGAAAAAGGCAGCTGAATAATACTCGACCTTCTGTAAAAAAACAAGCAGAAAAATTCATAAAGAAATGGTTTCACTGAACACAGGGGGTGAACACCGGAGATGGTTCTCTATTCTAGAAAAATAATCTTTCAGAAGGACACTTTTACTGACAACATTAAAAATTTGACTCCCGTAAATTCTCTCACCCTGGAAAATACAATATTGATAAAGATGGCTTGCCTGTAGAAATTTCTTTGTAGGTTCAGTTTGCTCTTAACTTCGCATAGATAATAAAAAATAAGGTAATCAAAAATGGTAAATTATTCAAATGTTGTAGCGGCTTATTCTAAGGTGACAAAATATAAAAATCCTACTTTATTGCAATATTCCGGAACATTAAGCCGAATGACCGGGAATCAGATCTATTTAAAACCTGAAAACCTTCAGGTAACCGGTTCTTTTAAGCTTGGTGGGGCTATAAATGTCATCTTTAATTTAACGGATGAACAGAAGAAAAAAGGAGTAGTGACCTGTTCTGCCGGTAATTGGGCGCAGGCAGTTGCTTACGCTTCCCGGATTTTTAAGGTCAGATCAGTTATTGTTATGACAGAAAAAGCTTCCCCAACAAAGATAAATGCTACCAGGGGATATGGAGCGGAAGTAGTAATATACGGAAGAAATTCCAATGATGTCATCAACAAGTCGATGGAAATAGCCAACGCTGAAGACCTTACTTTACTCAGTCCTTTTGAGGATGATTATTTAATTGCCGGACATGGAACAATAGGTTTAGAGGTGATGAAAGAGAAACCGGATACCGAGGTTATTTTTTGTCCTATTGGCGGAGGGGCACTTATTTCAGGGATTGCTCTGGCAATTAAGGCGAAAAATCCCAAGGTGAAAATAATAGGGGTAGAACCGGAAAATGCCAATGCCATGTGGCTTTCTCTTAAACAAAATAGTATAGCGGAAAAAGAAAATGTAAATACCATTGCTGACGGCCTGGCTTTAAAAAAACCGGGTATCAAGCCATTTAATATAGTGCGTAAATATGTAGATGACGTCGTTTTGGTTACAGAGGACGAGATAAAAAAAGCGCTTGTTTTTCTCTTGGAGCGGGCAAAATTATTGGTTGAACCATCGGGAGCAGTGAGTATTGCTGCAGCCATTTCTAATCAATTGAATATAAAAGATAAGGAGGTGGTTGCTATTTTAAGTGGGGGAAATATTGACCTTGATAAGCTTAGCCTCATTTTAAAAGAAGAAATAGCATTAATCAAAGGATAAAGCTCATAGCTGTTTATCAATATGATAAGATTAACTAAAAAGGAGAAAGCAATGAAAAAAATAATATATAGTGATGAAGCCCCCAAACCTTTAGGGGTGTATTCTCAAGGTACAGTTGGTGGAGGGTTTATTTTTGTATCCGGACAACTTCCCGTTGATCCAAAAACAAGCAAATTTATAGAGCAGGATATCAAAAAACAAACCAGGCAGGTGTTTAAAAATATAGAGAGAATATTAGCGGCAGAGGGTGCAGGATTTAAAGATATATTAAAAATCAGTGCCTTCCTTTTAAACATTAATGATTTTAAGGGAATGAATGAGGTATTTCAAGAATTTTTTCCTGTTGAACCGCCTGCTCGAACTACCGGTACAGTAAAAGCATTCCCTCCGGGCGTTTTGGTTGAAATTGATGCCATTGCCTTAAAACCATCCTGTCAGGGTGGTCCTTTAAAATAAAAGAAGGTAAAAAAATGGAATTAAAAGAAGGAATGAAAGCACCTGATTTTACTCTACCTGATAGCCAGGGGAAAGATGTTGCCTTGTCAAATTTCAGGAAGAAGAAGGTCATCTTATATTTTTATCCGAAAGAGTTATAAAATACGCGTTCATATAATAATTTATTTTTACTTTTCGGCATTTTTTCTTCATCAGGATAACCAAGGGCGATAATGGACAAGACGTTTACATTTTCAGGTATTTTAAGTATTTCCCTGATATATTCTTCGGCAGTTTTGGTTTCCGAATGCATTCTTTTTCTTATTTGAATCCAGCAACTTCCCAATTCCATCCAATGTGCGGCTAACATAATGAGTGTAGAAGCAATGGAAGCATCTTCAATCCAAACATCTGATAGATTCTGATCTGCCGTAACCACAATTCCCAGGGGGGCATTGGATAAGAATGCAGAGCCATGCATTTTGGAAAAAGATAACCGGGATAGCAATTTTTTATCTTCAACCACAATAAACTGCCAGGGATAGTTGGCATGAGAAGATGGAGACAATAATGCAGCCTGAATCATTTTGTCTATCTTTTCTTGCTCTACTTTTTTATTTTTATATTTTCTGATGCTTCTCCGTTTGATTAATAATGATAATAGATTAATATCCATCCCACATCACCTCTTTTAAAAAATATTTTATCTTTTTATAATATTTTATGTTGGTTTATTTTCATTTTTTCATTACCCTGGCATCATCTTTTCCGTACTTTTATATCAGATTGTAACAAAAAAATGTTGAGTTCAGCTATAATAAAACCATCATATTATTTATATTAACACAAATTCAAGAGGTATAAATAATAATATTTTGTCATTATAGGAAGGATGCAACAAAAATTGCTAAAAATATTTCCAGTTACCCGATTCCCACTACTTTCAAAAAACTTTTTAGTTTACGGGAGTCAAGTCAGAAGGAGATAAGTCTATCCTACATGGGGAAAGGTTTTACCCATAATACCAAGTGAATTGAATAAAATAGCATTCAGGAATGAAAAAGTGATAAAATAATCGAGACAATTAATATTTTTTTCAAAATGATTAATTAATGAGGATATAACCATAAATAAAAGAGGATATTTACAAAAAGCTTCCGAATATTTAAAAACCCTGTGCAGGGTAAAACCCAATAGACGGACAGGCTCAAAAGGCAATCGTACCGCCACAGATTTTTTTTATGATACCATAAAACCATGGGGATATAAGATTGATGTTACTCCTTTTACCTGTTTGGACTTTGAAAGCGGTGAAGGTTCTTTGGTATGCAATGGGAATTCATTTGAAGTGTACATCAGTCCGTATTCCTTGGGATGTGATGTAACAGCTGAGCTGGTGACAGTCTCTACCATTGGGGAGTTGGAAAAATGTTATTGCACCGGCAAGATTCTACTGATGAAGGGGGAGATATGTGCCGAGCAATTAGTGCCTAAGAATTTTGTTTTCTATAATCCTAAACATCATAAGAGGATATATGCCATTTTAGAAGAGAGACAACCTGCTGCCATTATTACAGCAACAGCCAGGAAACCGGAATTGGTCGGTGCACTATATCCTTTTCCTTTAATAGAAGACGGTGATTTTGATATACCGTCGGTGTATTGCACTGATACTGTTGGTGAAGAAATTGCTGCGAACACTTATCATGAATTTCTCCTTATGATTCAAGCTAAACGTATTCCGTCAACAGCCTGCAATGTGATTGCCAGAAAAAATCCGGATGCTAAGGAGAAAATCATTGTCTGTGCCCATATCGACGCATACAGTAATACACCCGGTGCTTTAGATAATGCTTCGGGTACCCTTGTATTACTGCTACTTGCCAAAATGCTTCAAAAATATGATGGACCGATGGCTATCGAATTCATTGCTTTTAACGGAGAGGATAATTTTAGTGTAGGGGGACAGATGGATTATTTACGCCGTTATGGAAATGAATTGGAAAAAGTTTTGGTTGCGATAAATTTGGATGATGTGGGTTATATAAAAGGAAAGACAGCTTTCTCCATGTATGAATGTCCGGATATCATCAGTAAAAAAGCACATCAAATTTTCAGCAGCTTTAACGGTATTGTCCGGGGAGAAGAATGGTTTCAGGGAGACCATATGATTTTTGTACAGAAGGGGATACCGGCAATTGCTTTTACGGCAGAGAAGATGAGGGACTTGATGGAAAAAATTACCCATACCCAAAAAGATACTTCGGAGTTGGTTGATTGTACTAAACTGGTTGAAATAGCTTCTGCATTAAAAGAGTTCATCGTCGATTTTGTGTGACAGGGAATTATAATGGGGTCAAATCTTTATTCTTGACAGTTGACCCCTTTTAAGCTATCCTTTATTTATGGCCAGAGCATTAAGAATTAAGTATAAAAATGCCTTCTATCATATTACCTCTCGTGGGAATGAAAGAAGAAATATCTTTGCAGACGACCAGGATCGGAATTTCTTTATCAAAACTCTGAAAGAATCCCTAAATACTTATCAGGTTATTCTCTACAGTTATGTACTCATGTCCAATCATTTTCACCTTCTATTAGAAACTCCTCTGGCCAATCTCAGCGAATTGATGAGACAATTTAATATTACCTATACCTCTTATTATAATCGAAAATATAACCGGGTCGGACATCTCTTCCAAGGCAGATATAAAAGCATACTGGTTCAAAAAGATCATTATTTACCTATCTTATCCCGTTATATTCATCTTAATCCGCTAAGAGTGGTAAAGATGGAGAATGTTCCCCTAAAAGAAAAAGAGAAATATTTAAGACAATTCAAATGGAGCAGCCTGAAAGGTTATCTAAATAAAGACCATACATCATCCTTTGTGGATTATAAGACCGTCCTTTTAGAATATGGAGGAGACAATCCAAAAGGACGTAACAACTACTGGCAGGCTCTGCAAGGCGATCTGTCTTCAAAATGGGAAATAAATAAGCAAATCATCGGAAATTCTATCTTGGGAAATGAACAATTTGTCCAGGAGATCAAGGAGAAACATTTACTGAAAAAAGAAAAAGAGATTCCTGCTGTAAAAAAGATTCATAGCTATTGCACAAGAGATAAAGTCATTGAAATCGCCTGTCAAGAGATAGGCAAAACATGGGAACAAATAAAAAGTACACCGGATAGCCATCGCCAGATATTAATGGATA
>JAKLPU010000152.1:0-2702 GCA_022013755.1 Candidatus Atribacteria bacterium
AAATACATTAGAAATAAAATGAGTTTACCAATAATTTGTTGTGGGGATGCCGAAAACGATGAAAATATGTTAAAAATTAGTAATTATGGAATATTAGTAGGAAATACATCTATTCGGTTAAAACGTAAGTTATCAAAATTTTCCAACATATATTTAGCTAAATCTTATTATGCAAAAGGGGTAATCGAGGGATTAAAATTTTATAGTATCATTAAGCAATAGATTGTGGCTGGGGACCGGCCCCTGGGCTGCCCGAGAACATACAGGTTCTATATAAAAAGGTTGGGAAGAGGTTTACAATATTAACCCCTCAATAGTCGAAAAGGCAGCAAAACATATAACCTCAGCAGCAAAGTATTTGGAAAATTTAAATTGAATAAAAAATGCCCCAAATTAATATTTGAATGTTTTAAGAAATAAGATAAAAATTATTGTTATTTTCTCCTAATTATTTCTTTTTAGTGTTATAATTATAAGCATAAAAGGGGGTGCGATTTGCCAAAATTACACTCCTTTTTTTTGGCTATGCCGAAAGATTTAATAATAAATGGGGACACCATCCCATTTTCTTAGATAATTAATATTTTTTGATTTTTAATTAAATAAAGTTGTACCAGGTCAATAATTCGGACACTTTTAGCGGAAAACCTATAGGATCTGAGGGGTTTTTTAACCGGATAGTTGAGGTTTTAGGTATTACTATAGATAGACGTCCTAAAGGAAGACTTCGTAAAATGGAAAACGAAACCATAGAAAAAATAGGATGTGTCGTCCCCATTTTAATTAAAAATATTGAGGGGGAAGACTAATCTACTAGGAGGGTGGGTGCTTATTCTCTTACTTCTTTTATTTTATTTCTTATCTTACTTTTTATCTCTTATCTTTATAGTATTAACGAAATATCAAAAGAGGATTCGTAGAAAATAATAGGAGCTGTATAAAATTTGAGGACCCACTTTCTCTCTCTCTATTCATTACCACGCCAGGACCCATATTTATAATTGCATGGTGTAGAATTACTGAAAATGTGTTAATGCCATGATTCAGGGCAAACTAATTGTTTATTATCTTTAAGAGGGATTATATCTGGTAGTATACTATCTCTTAAGTGTTTTTCTTTTATTTTCATATGAAAATCACATTTTAGTTTTAAAAGTTCTGCGCGTCTTCCAATTGGAATAATAACCCCTATTTGTTTATGGGGAAACAATATTTTTACTTCTTCTATAGAAGGGATTAAATCACTATCTCCTGAGATGATATACGCTTTGTCGAATTTATCTTGAATTGCTAATTTGAATAAATAAATTGCAATGTTAACATCAGTTCTTTTTTCTTCGAATGTTGTATAAGTTTTCTTACATAATCGGCATATTCTATCTTTTCTTCGAAATTCTCCATAGACAATTTTAGTTCCCTTGAGTTCTTGAGCTTTAATGAAGATTTTTTGTCTATTCGTTTTATCTGGAGACCAAGGAGTTAAAGCGGTGAAATAGTATATTTCTTCAATATGTTCTTTTTTTGTAATGAAATTATTAGCAAGTTTTGATAAGTCAATCCACTTATATTTATTAAAACGCCTTTCATTTGCAATTGAATGATAAAGATTAAATCCATCTATAAAAAATATTACTTTTTCCATAACAATCTTCTTTCATCAATATATATATAAAATAAAAAACCCGAGCGCACAGGCAACTCGGGGCCAGCAAAATACAACATCTTGCTGGGATGATACCTAATTATATCTAAAAAATATTTTTATGTCAAATTTTTGTTTGAGTCCACTCTTTCTCTCTCCTCATCAATCATTAGCAGGCCAGGACTCATACTTAATTTAGATCTAATTTAATCCACTTCACCTAATCCCGATTATCAATCCTGGCCACTCTGACTAATCTAATTTACCTGACTAATTTAATCTACTCCGGCTATCCCTAATTTTATAATTACACCGACGGGGCGGGTAATTTTCCTTCCCCCTTAAATCCCCCCTAAGACCCCCCCTCTTATCCCCCTTCCTTTTATTTTTGCTCTTTGGCTCAAAAGCTACGCTCGCGGGGACGCTTCTTTAGTATAAATGCGGGTGGTAACGCTCTTTATGCCCCGCTGTTGCTTCGCTTTGTTCGCCACCGCAAAAAATAAGGTTAGGCTATGATTCATTAGGGGGGAAGTATTAAGGGGGAAGGAAAAACTGCGGTCGATTCACCCCCTACTCTACAAGCATAAGCGCGAGCATTATCGAGACCCTCTCTCCCTTGCCCCGCCCCTGTTTGCGAACCTTTTCGTGCATCTGCTATCTTTCGTGGTTTAGTCTTCTCCCCGTAAAAAAAAGATAATCACAAACACCTGGCAAGTAGGGAAGAGGTAACTTGCCTGGTTTGTGCTCATCTTCTTTTTCGGTGACTATATCTTTTTGTTTCTTTGTGTTTGTGCGATAAGTAAAAAACACCTCAAATCAAAAAGAAAAACCCTTTTTGATCTGAGATTTTTTTACCTATCGCGGGGGGAAGAGAAGGAGAAGAAGGGAGAAAAATCAGGAGAAGAAAAACAAAGAAAGAGCAATACACTCACCGGGCAAATAGTAATTTACCTGGTGAGAGTATTGCCAGGAAGAGAAAAAGAGTATTGCTTTTTATAAACAGGGGGAAATCACCCCTCTTTTACAAAAAGCAATACCAGAAATAGAAAAGCGAAAAGTG
>JAKLPU010000018.1:0-17545 GCA_022013755.1 Candidatus Atribacteria bacterium
CTCAGTCAATCTTTTCTACCTTAATTGGGACATAATAAGTATGTCCGCTACGAAAAACCAATAATAGCAGTGTATCTCCCGGTTCTAATTTATTAATTAGCTCTTCCCATTCATCAACTGATAACATTTCTATCCGATTGGCCTCTAAAATTACATCTCCTCTCTGTAAACCCATATCATCTGCTGAACTCCCCGGAATTACCTCAGTAATCACTAGCCCTTTTACCCATGACAACTCTAATTCTTTAGCAACTTCTGAAGTAACCGCCTCAACTTTTAATCCAGTTTGTACTGAAAATACCTTTTCTTTAGGAGATTCACTACCTTCTTCTTCCACAGTAGGCATTTCACCAATATTTACGATAAAATTAATTGTTTTGCCATCCCGTACCACTTCTATGTCCGCCTTTTTACCGATATCAACATCTCTTATTTTATCTTGAAGTTCTTCAGGAGAATTTACCTCTTCATTATTCACTTTCTTAATTATATCACCTGTTTTTATCCCGGCTTCTTCTGCTGGACTATTTTTAACCACATCTCCCACTAAAACACCTTTAGCTTCCGTTTGGTTAAATTGTTTGGCAATTTCTGGAGTAACTTCTTGAATATATACACCTAACCATGATCTTAGTACTTTGCCAAAATTAATTAAATCATCTATATTTTTCTTGGCTATATTTATAGGAATAGCAAATCCAATACCCTGAGCATAAGGAATAATTGCTGTGTTTATTCCCACAACTTCTCCTTTGGTATTGAGTAACGGACCACCACTATTCCCAGGATTTATAGCCGCATCAGTTTGAATAAAATCTTTATATACATGGCCTTCTGTGCCTGTAGGAATAGAACGGCCCTTAGCACTAACTACACCCATGGTTAAAGTTTGTTGAAGTCCATAAGGGTTACCAATGGCGACTACAATTTCTCCTACTCTTAATTTATCTGAATCACCCAAAGCAACCAGAGGTAAATGATCTGCTTTTATCTTTACAATTGCCATATCTGAAGTTACATCTGAACCAATTACTTCTCCGGTAAATACTCTCCCATCAGAAAGAGTAACTTTTATCTTATTAGCTTTGTGGACTACATGTTCATTGGTAATTATATATCCTTCTTGGTTAATAATAAACCCGGAGCCAGTGCCTTTTTGAGGAATTGTTCTGGTATACTCTTTAAATTGGTCTCCAAAAAAACGTCCGAATATGGGATCATCTAAAAAAGGATTTTGAGTTTCTACCATTCTCACTGTATCTATATTCACTACAGCCGGTCCAACTATTTCAGCAATATCTGCAATACTATTACTAAAAGCTTCGAGAGCTAAATAAGAATTAGTTTGTTCGCTTTCTGCACTTACACTACCTACCCAGCTTAAACAAAGAAGAAAGACTAAAGCTGTAGAAAGAATAATATTTCTATTTATTTTTATTAATTTCATTTTTATCATTTTATATTTACACCTCGCTATAAAAATAAGTTGTAGGGAGGAAAATGATTATCTTCCTCCCTCATTTTTAAATCTGCTCTAATATTTACCAACAAAAACTTCTATTCATTATATTAGAACCTAATTTTTCTACTGCAAATATTTGAGAAGGAATGCCTAAGGGTAATTTTGTTTGTTGTTCAGAAGTTAATAAATCTTTAACTTCTAAATATTTTTCAATTGTTTTAACTTTTAATTCTACCTGTAAATCAGCAATTTCTTCCAATTTTACTCTAATCTTTACCAACTCAGTTTGCGGTTCTAACAATAACGCTTTAACTTCTAATTCTCTAATCTGTATACTATTCCTAAGCTCAACGGTATCTTTTTGAAAATCTAACAGAGTTTTATTAATTTCAGTTATTTGTTCTTCGGATAGATTTAGAGATTTGATAAACCCTTCCATTCTTATTGCAGGACTATTTATAAATCTTCTTTCCATCATTTCTTTCATTTCTTTAAATTCATTGCTTTTTTGTTGTTGTATCTTCTGTTTTATTAAAGGGGTATTTTGCTGAGCATAAGAAGATTGAGCAAAGCCTAAAAATACTACAGTTATTGCAACTATTAAGGTTAGTATAATCAACTTCGGTTTCATCTATTTCACCTCCTTCTGATTTTTTTCATTCTAACCAATAATAGAAGCAATTATTGTGCCAATTTATAAAATTAATCCCCAGAATATTTATTTTTTAAAACATTTTTACTGAAAAATGCGATAAATAAAGACTTTCTGAATTCTTTTACTTAAAATATTTTATATTATTTTTTAATATTTTCTTGATGAATGTCAGTCATTTTTATTAAAAACGGTTAATTTTTCTCATTTTCCTAGTAAAATACTGAGCAATTTTTTCGCAGTCATTTAGCTTATTGTCCATTTGAAAAAATGGCGGTTTAATTAGGTTTATCGGTCAAAGTAAATACTTTTACCAGTTACTGATAAGGGAATGCCCATTACAAAATCCGCATCTATTAAACCTATTTTTTTGGCTACTGCTCCTGCGCGATACATTATCCGATTATCTACATTCATTATTCCAGCAGTTTTAACCGCTGACCCAATAGCAATTCCCATATCCAAAATTCTAAAAGCGCATTGAGGTCCATCAAATTCACTACCCTTATGGGAATTTCGGTCAGCACACTGGTCGTACCCGCAGGCGCCACAATTCAAGCCTAATGAGTCGGCATCTTTTATTCCTATCAATAAAACAGCCAGGGAATTTTTAACATTGGCACCATCACGGTCGAAATTTTTCTTACCCATCTCTTCACCATAACTGACCATTTCTTTGGCTAACTTGATTACATCTTCTCCGTAAATTGCTTTAACCACTACAAAGTCTTTACCTGCAGCTTTTGGTGCTGTACGGGCAGCAACCCCCATTAAATTTGTTACATCCTTTATTGCTTCCTGGATATCAAATTCAGACAAATTTTGATTAGACATTTTCTTTACCTCCAAAAATTTTATTTACCAATTCTCCAATTAACCAATTGACCAATTAAATTAGTCGTTAGCGAATAAGCGTAGCGTAGAGCGTACAGCGTTTAGCGTATAGGTGCGGGTAATAAATGTATAGAAAAATATAAAATACAAGAGATATTAGTCATTATCCTTAAAATATAAGTTTTTAGTTATTCGTTTTTTGTTTTTAGATAAAATTGTTCCACCCCAATAAATTAGAAATCATAATGCCATTATAGACAGGCGAGACGCCTGTCCTACGGGAGGAATAGAGATATACTCGATACTATTATATACTATCTTAATCTTCTGTCTTCCAAATTCTGATTTCCTCTTTCCTAACTATACGCTGTACGCTCTACGCTATGTAATTTAATTATACTATGCGATTATTTGATAATCAATAACCTGGAAAGTAGAAAGGCTCTTGTTAGTAGTCAATAACCATTCCACTTCTATGGGGACAGAAAAATCAGGCTGCAGCCTCCCCTTTTCTAACCAATATCGAGAACGTTGATTATCAAATTGCCCCTTATTGGCCTTAACAATTAATTTAATTGGCTTATTTAAAAAATCAACTTGCTCTAAGGCTTTCACTTTTTTTAATTCATCTATAATTTTTTCCTTCAATTTTTCTTCAGGTAAAGGAGATACATTTACTAACCCTATATTCTTGTTTAAGGGCCCAATAATTTTCACGTTCGCTAAAATAGATTCGTACCCCTCTTCTTCTAAAACACTTAATAGTAACTCATTAGTTTCTACTGCTGCCTTACCATGATAATGAGGAACCGCTAAAGGTTTAAGTAGATGTTTCAATTTACATCCTTCTCTAAATTTACTTTCCCCTATCTGTAAGATTTTTATACCAAAATAATCAGCAATTTTTCGGATTTCCTCCTTGTTTAACTCTAAAAGGGGAGCATAAAAACCGTCATATAGTTTTAAACCCCTCTTCCCCCAGGTATCACTCTGATTCGAACCAGTCAGTACCAGTCTTCCTTGGGCTTCCCTCTTAACTCTTCCCAATTTAGCTATCCTGGTACACTTATTACAGGCCGGTCCCTTCTTCAAAACTCTTTCCTGTTCTCTCTTTCCCTGAATAATCTTTAGTGTTAAATCTAAAGCCTTACTAATATCTTGAACATTTCTTAAACCCTTACTGTAGCTATATTCTTCAAAACTAACCGTAATCGCTTCAACTTTTTCTCTCCCTAAGGCCTGGATGGCTAAAGCAGAAACTACTGTGCTATCTAGTCCACCCGAAAAAGCCACTACAATCTCTTCTCCCTGGCTGACCTTCCTAATCTCTTCTAATATATTATTAATTTCATCTTTTATATTAATCATTATCCAATCCAACTATTTTTCTTCTTGTTATTCTTATTTTACTTACAAAAAAGATCAAGGTAAATTATAAACAGTATTACAATTCCTTGACCTTTAATATTGACTAAAACTATCTTTAATTAATAATCAATCAATTATATTTTTTCCAAATATTCTTTGAAAGAAATACTTTTATACCATCCTTCACCAATGTAATTTAATACTGGAATAAATTGTTCGGTAGTTACATATCCCGGTAAAGGAGCTACACGGCTATGATTACTTTCTAAAAACCAGGTAGTAGGATAGCCAGAAACCTGATATAATTTAGCCAATTCTCTTTCGGATATCTCTTTCCCATTTTCAATCACTTTATTATCCGACTCAGCATTGACCCTAACAACTACAAAATTTTCATTTAAAATTTTTTTTACTTCTTCCTTGGAATAAGTTTCCTTGTCCATTTTTTTACAATAACCACACCAATCGGTGTAAAAATCAATTAAAACATATTTGTTTTCTTTTTCAGCCAGAGCCAATCCCTCATTATAAGATAACCAGTTAAGAGCTAATGGCTTGGCCTCCTCTACTGCCTCTGCATTCTGTTCGTCTATTTTAAAATATGATTTTAGTCCGAAAAAAAATATTATTACTAATAGAATTACTAAAACCATTATTTTATCTCTTTTTGTGGAAAAAATCTTCATTTTTACTCCAAACCTCTTCAATTTTTACTTAAATTTATTTTTTTACCAATTTGTAAATTTTACATAATTTTAATTTTCAAAGACAATTATTTTTTACTTAATAAAATAAGTTACTATCCACTGAAAATTATCAGTAAGGATCAAACCGCCGATCAATATCAGTAATACTCCTCCAACTAACTCAATAGTTTTAAAGTACTTTTTAATTTTACTGGAAAATGAATAAAACTTATTGATGGCCAGGGCAGTCAATAAAAAAGGAATTCCTAAGCCGGCTGAATAAATGGTAAGCAATAAAATGCCCTGATAAACTGTCTCCTGAGCTCCAGCGTAAATTAATATTCCAGCCAAAATAGGTCCCACACAGGGAGTCCAGCCAAAAGCAAAAGCCAGTCCCATTAAAAAGGGGCCTACTATAATGTTAACTGGTCTAGTCTTACTATAAACCCTTTTTTCATAATCTAAAAATTTTATTCTATACAGACCTGACATATGTATCCCGAAAATTATAATTATAATTCCCCCTATTTTCTTTAAAATAAAGGCCTTTTCTAATAAAAAACTCCCTAAAAAGGTAGCGGTAGCACCTAAAAGAATAAATATTAAAGAAAACCCGAGAATAAAAAATAAAGAACTTACAATTATGGTATTTTTATTTTGTTTTTCCCCTTTTTCTATATCCTCTAAAGATATCCCTGAAACAAAGGAGATATACCCCGGCACTAAGGGTAAAACACAGGGAGAAACGAATGAGAAAAGGCCAGCTACAAAAGCTGCCACTAACGAAACTTCATTCACACTTAATGTTGTCATTATACAAGAACCTCTTAAATTAGTTTATAGTTATTATTTCTTGACCTTAGATTTTTTCTTATAATCTTCGATGGCTTTAGATAAACCATCAGCCGCTAAATTAGAACAATGCATTTTAATGGGTGGAAGTCCACCTAAGGCCTCAGCAACAGCTTTGTTAGAAATTTTTAAAGCCTCGTCAATCTCTTTTCCCTTGACCATCTCGGTAATCATACTGCTGGTAGCAATAGCTGCTCCGCACCCGAAAGTTTTAAATTTACAATCTATTATCTTACCATCTTTTACTTTTATATAAATTTTCATAATATCCCCACAAATAGGATTTCCCACTTCTCCTATACCATCAGCATCTTTAATCTCTCCTACATTATGAGGGTTTTTAAAATGTTCCATTACTTTATCACTATACATACTCATGCAGTTATTCTCCTTCTTGGTTCTGATCCTACGATTAGCGGGTTTGATGAATCGAACCCCCTACAAATTAATTATCACGGGCAGACACAAGGTCTGCCCCTACTAACAGCTTTTTATCTTTTCCTATCCGCTAACTTACATTTACAACCCGAACCTATACGCTAAACGCTATACGCTCCACGCTATTATCTATTCAGTCCTTCCCAATTCCCCTGAAAAGGAGAAAGAGCTCTTAATTTCTCAATAATTCCCGGCAATATATCTATCACATAATCTATTTCTTCCTCTGTATTGTCTTTCCCCAGAGTTAATCTTAAAGAACCATGGGCTATCTCCGGAGGAAGCCCGATAGCCAATAATACATGTGATGCTGTTAAGGAACCAGAAGTGCAGGCTGAACCACTGGAAGCGGCAACACCTTCCATATCTAAACTTAACAACATCGATTCCCCTTCAATAAATTCAAAGCAAAAATTTGCATTTCCTGGTAGTCTTTTTGTAGGATGGCCGTTTAAATGAGTATGATCTATCTTTTCTGTAATCCCTTTAATTAATTTATCTCTCAATTTTATTACTTCGACCTCTTTACCCTGTACCAACCTCTTCTCTGCCAGCTCAGCAGCTTTGCCCAACCCAACTATTCCCGCCACATTCTCAGTACCGGCTCTTCTATTTTTTTCCTGAGCACCGCCGTCTATTAAATTAACTATCCTGGTCCCCTTCCTTAAGTACAGCGCTCCTACACCATTAGGACCGTAAAATTTATGTCCGGACATGGATAACATATCTGCTCCTAAATCATTGACATCTATAGGAATATGTCCGACAGTTTGTACTGAATCAGTGTGAAAATATACTCCTGCTTTTTTTACTACTTTACTGATTTCTTTAATCGGCTCGATAGTGCCAATCTCGTTATTAGCATGCATAATAGTTACTAATATCGTCTTGCCAGTAATCGCTTTTTTTACATCTTCAGAATCTATCAGGCCATATTTATCAACCGGTAAATAAGTAACCCTAAACCCTTGTTTCTCTAAAAACTGACAGGAATGCAGTACGGCATGGTGTTCTATCTTCGAAGTAATAATATGATTCCCTTTTTTCTGATTAGCCCAGGCTATTCCTTTTATAGCATGATTGTCTGCCTCGGTCCCTCCGGCGGTGAAAACAATTTCTGAAGAATTTGCTCCGATTAAATGAGCTATCTTTTCTCTGGCTTCTTCTACTGCCTTTCTTGCTTCCTGTCCAAAGGAATGTATACTATTAGGATTTCCATATTTTAAAGTGAAATAGGGTTCCATTGCCTTAACTACCTCTACATCCGTTGAGGTAGTTGCTGCATGATCCATATAAATCCTTTTCATAAAACCATTTTCCTCCTTTTCCGCACTTACAAATAACAACGTGAAAAAATTATATTATATATGAGTAATTTTGTCAACTTTTCTTTATTTGATTTTGCTTATTGCTTTAAAACTATCTCTTGAACATCTTCTTTGGCAATTCGCTCTATAAATTCCTTAACTGTGCCCTCTCTGTCTTTGTATTATTTCCGTTTACTGTGGGCACGATGCATCGTGCCTCTACATATTATACATTATTATGTTCTTAACGAGATACGATTCACAAGATACGAAATACGAATTCGGCTTCTTTTTTCTATTTTCTTAACCAGGTAACCAGGTAACTAACCGATTAACTAATTATATACTCGATAATCATTTATATAACCTTAAAAACCCGGCCTAAAATAAATCCTACTAATATTCCGACAAGAAAAACAGTAGTTAACACCCGGGCATTGGCTACTTGTTTATACCCCTTAATTCTAATTAATGTCAAAGCAACCAGATAAGCTACCCCATTTATAGTAATAAAGAAGGGCCAGACTATTACTTTAGCTACAATCGGCCCTATATAGGGAATTGATTGGATAATAAATATAGCTTGAGAAAAAACTTGTCTGGCTACCTCCATAAAAATGCCCAATAAGGCTACAATTGCCGTACTTAATATTTTATCAACCCCAAAATAAGTTAGTACATAAAAAACCGATATCATTATTAATACGGTTATAGCAATTTCTAAATCTTCTTTAAACTTTGGTTTCTTCAGTTTTGGCTTAAAATCTTTACTCACCTTATAAAATCCTTCTAAATCTTATACATTAATATATTAATTTAGACATTGTTTATTTTGCTTCTGATTAGGATTTATCGCTTTCTGTAGATTGCTCGGCAGCTTCTTCTCTTTTCTCTTCTGCTCTTTCTTTAACAGAACTTATGCCTATTATTACCGCAAATATTCCACCAATCAATAAAATAAAAGGCACCAATGCTGCTAAAGCTTTTAGAAACAATAACCACCATTTGATTAATCCTAATACCCCTAAAATTATAGCTGCTATTCCTCCCAAAATAATCCACATTTTGTTTCCCCCTTTCCAAAATACATTTAAAAATTTATTCCTATTTATCGCACCTTAATAAATTATAATATAAAAACCAATGAAATGAAAAATATTTTTTAATCTTGCTTTCTCTTTATAATTTTTCTTTCCTGATATAATTCATGATTATTAAAGTAAATCCTCTATTTTTTATTATTTAATTGGAAGTTTTTACTATCCCCTGATACCGAAAGAATTGAATTCTCCTCCGTATTCTTCCCATTCTACGTCTACTTTTTCTACAATTGCACTCCCCGGTCCTCGATAGCACCAATCTATTAGTTCTTTAACTCTATCTTCTTCCCCTTCTATAACTATCTCTACCTTACCATCCCAACAATTCCTAACCCATCCCTTTATTTCTAAACTTTGGGCAATATCCTGGGTATAATAACGAAAAGCTACTCCCTGTACTCTTCCAGAAATTAGAAGATGGGCTCTTACTTTTTTTCCATCTTTATTCATACTTAATAGTATCCTTATCCAAAACTATTTTATTCCTATCCCCATTTTACTCCAAAACGAAAAAATTAAAAGAACAAATTTATATTTTTAATTTCTCTCACCTTTGAGAGTACACCACTTTATAAATAGGGAAGATTAAGATATAATAATTTACATAAAGTAAAGCGATATAAAGAGGTGAGAGTTAATTTTAAATTTAATTTTATTTCTTCTAACTATAATTTCTTGTTTTTTTGTAGGTGGTATTTGGTATGCCCTATTTTTAATCACTATTCTACTTGCTCACGAACTAGGACATTTTTTTATTAGCAGAAGATACGGGGTAGAAGTCACTCTACCTTTTTTTATTCCTTTTCCCCTATCTCCTTTTGGTACTTTAGGGGCAGTTATCAAAATGAAAGGGATTATGCCTGATCGCAAAGCTTTATTTGACATCGGGATAGCTGGACCTTTTGTAGGTTTGGTCCTCACTATTCCTACTATAATAATCGGGCTTAAATTATCAGAAATAGCAGTAATTTCAGAAATCGAAGGACCGGTTATGCCTCTGGGAAGCTCCATACTGTTCTCATTTATAGAAAAAATAATGTTCGGGTATCTTCCCGAAGGCCAGGATATAATCCTGCATCCTATAGCTTATGCGGGCTGGGTGGGATTGTTTGTAACTGCTTTAAATCTCCTTCCGGTTGGACAGTTAGATGGCGGACATATAATTTATTCCTTGTTCGGTAAAAATAGCAAAATTGCTTATTATATAACCTTGGGTATTTTAGGCCTTATCTGTATATTCGTTAACCCAGCGTGGACCTTATTATTTGTCTTACTTCTTATATTTGGATTTAATCATCCTCCACCATTAGATGATTTCACTCCTTTAAACAAAAGAAGAAAAATATTGGGAATCTGCGCCTTAATTTTCTGTGTCCTATCTTTTACTCCCGTACCTTTTCAAATATAATAAAAAATCGATTTATATTTATAATATTTATAATTTACTGAAATAAATAAATTTTACCTTAACTCTTTCATAAAAACTGATAAAAGCTTGACAATTATAACCGTGCATGGTAAGATTTTTTCAAAATTAAATATTATATTGGGAGTATACCTAGGGTTCCGTTTTTTGAAAAAGTCTGGACCGAGCGGTATAAAGCATTTATTTATAAATGCCACACTTTTAGGAAAAAAGCCTGAAGGATAGGTTCCATAAATTTGAACCAAACCTTTGGGCTATTTTTGAATAAAGGTCGAAGTACAAATATATACATGATAATATCGATCCCATATCAAAATCTTTTAATTAAAAAGGAGGGATGACAATCCAATAAACTTAATATAATCGTAGGTTTTGTTTGAATTTGTAAAATTTAATTAAAATAAACTTATTAAAAGGAGATCTAAAAATGAATAAGAAATTGTTGATTTTATTAATTTTAGTATGTTTTTTATTTTCTGTTTCAGTCGCCTCGGCAAAAATTGTTAGAATTGGTGGAGTCGCTCCCCTGACAGGGGGGGCAGCTACTTATGGAGCTTCTACTAAAAATGGTTGTTTATTAGCCTTTAAAGCAGTAAATGCTGAGGGCGGAATTGACATCGGAGGAACAAAATATTTAATCAATTACATTTTTGAAGATGACCAAGGTTCTCCCGAAGTAGCAGCCAATGCATTTCGTAAACTTATAGACCAAGATGAAGTAGTTGCTATCCTTGGCTCGGTAATGAGTAAGTGTACTTTAGCTGGTGCCCCTATTGCTCAAGATGCTGGCGTCCCAGTTATTAGTCCAACTTCTACTGCAGTCCAAGTTACTCTTACTGGCGACTATATTTTCCGAGCCTGTTTTCTTGATCCCTTCCAGGGTGCTGTAGTAGCGACTTTTAGTACCAATGATTTAAAAGCAAAAACCGCAGCAGTTATCTTTGATAATGCTAATGACTATACTAAGGGATTAGCTGAAGCCTTTAGAGAAAGTTTTGAAAAATTAGGCGGTAAAGTAGTGGCGTACGAATCTTTTACTGATGAAGATAAAACTACTGATTTCTCTGCCCAATTAACCAATATTAAATCTGCTAATCCGGATGTAATCTTTTTAGATGCATATTATTCTGCTGCCGCTTTAATGGCTAAACAGGCCCGAGGTTTAGGAATAACCGTTCCTTTTGTCGGAGCAGATGGATGGGATTCAGCAGAATTTCCTAAATTAGGTGGAGAGGCAGTAGAAGGTGGGTATTTCTGCAATCATTATTCGCCTGAAGACCCTAGACCAATTGTGCAGAACTTTGTAAAAAAATACGCAGAAACTTATGGACAAACTCCTGATGCCTTAGCGACTTTAGCCTACGATGCAGCCTTAATTTTAATTGATTCTCTACAAAGAGCCGGTTCTACAGATGGCGCAGCAATTAGAGATGCTATCTTTGCAACTAATTTAGAGTGCGTTTCAGGTCAAATTACTTTTAATGAAAATGGTGATCCCATTAAAAAGGCTGCAATAATTAAAGTAGAGAACGGCAAATTTGTCTTCCAGAAATTTGTCCAACCATAAAATCTAAATGATTAGTGCAAATTGTCTTTAGACAACTAATTAAGTCCCTATAACAGGATATTGCATTTTGCAATATCCTGTTATATTATATAAAACAGTAAAGATATTTTTTAAAAAATTGGGAAAGAATATGACTAAAAAGCAACTATCTGATTCTATAAATAATAATATATTGAATTACAATAAATGGGCAAATTGGAAAAAATACGTTTTTATTTCTGTAATTATTCTATTTTTTTTATTTTTATATATTTTATCTTTTGGAATTCAATCATTCCTACAACAATTAGTAAATGGAATTCAACTGGGAAGCATATATGCGTTAATTGCTTTAGGTTACACTATGATTTATGGAATTATCAAACTGATTAATTTTGCCCATGGCGACCTTTTTATGTTTGGTGCTTATATCTCTTGTTTCTTGGGTAATTATCTAATTGCTCACAACTTTGGTTTTCCTTTTATAGTAGTTTTAATTTTTTCTATGGCTGTTACCGCACTATTAGGAATGACTATAGAAAAGATTGCTTATAAACCTTTAAGATTTAAGCCCAGATTAGCGGCTTTAATTACTGCTTTAGGTGTTTCTCTATTCTTAGAGAACTTTTTTGCCCTTTCTCCTGAGAATGTCCCCTTTCCTTTAAATAAAATCGTATTTGGCCCACGGTTCCTTCCTTTTCCTGCATTAATTGCCGATGCAACATATGATATAGCTGGAATCACCATTAATAACATTAAGATTTTGGATATTATAATAACTGTTATTCTTATGATTTTATTACAATATATTGTAAAAAAAACTATGATCGGAAAGGCAATGCGGGCGGTAGCCTTTCATAAAGATGCCTGCCTGATGATGGGTATAAATATAAATAACATCATCTCTATCACTTTTGGCATAGGAACTTCACTGGCTGCTGCGGCAGGTACATTATTTGCACTGACTTATGGGCAATTACAATCGCCCTATTTAGGAATCTGGCCCGGCCTTAAAGCTTTTATAGCTGCGGTTTTAGGAGGTATTGGAAGTATCCCGGGAGCTATGTTAGGAAGTTATGTAATGGGTATCTCCGAAACCTTTGCTACTTCTATTAATTCCAATTTTGGCTACGTTATTGCCTTTGTCATCCTGATCGTAGTTTTAATATTTAAACCGGCAGGGCTCTTAGGAAAATTCACCAAAGAAAAGGTATAAACTGATGAAAATTATAAAAAATATTATTAATCTAATAAAAAAATATTATAAATTTATATTAATAACCGTTCTGGTTTATTTATTAATTGAAATACTTAACGGTACTACTCCAATTGTTCCTCGCCTTCTTACCCGTTATTATATGCAAATCCTTATGTTTGCTTTAATCAATATCATAATGACTGTAAGTTTAAACTTAATCAACGGATTCACCGGACAATTTTCGATTGGTCACGCTGGTTTTATGTGTATCGGAGCATACACTTCAGCTTATTTTACTACTATTCTATTTAAGGCAGCAAAAATGGCTTATTTCCCTCAATTAGCACTTTTTATTTTTTCTCTAATTATTGGAGGATTAATGGCCGCAATTGCCGGATATCTCATCGGACTTCCCACTTTAAAATTAAAAGGTGACTATTTAGCCATAGTTACTTTAGCTTTTGGTGAAATAGTCCGCTCGATCGTTCGCGCCTCTGATGAAATTGCTGCTTTTTTAAATCGTATAGGATTAATTAATTTTTCAGAAACTATTGACAAAATAAGTGGACCCCGAGGATTATCAACCATACCAGCCCTTTCTAAATTTTGGTTAGTATATGTTATCTCTATATTATCAGTTGTCATTATGCGTAATTTCATTTACTCTACGCATGGTAGAGCCTGTCTTTCTATAAGAGAAAATGAAGTCGCAGCGGAAACTATGGGCATTAATACTACTCGGTATAAAATTATCGCTTTCAGCTTAAGTGCTTTTTTTGCTGGTGTCGGGGGTGGACTCTTTGCTCATGTCTTAAGATTTATTCACCCTGACAATTTCAGCTTCATAAAATCAATTGATTACCTTATTTACCTTTATGCTGGTGGGATGGGAAGTATTACCGGTTCAATTTTAGCTGCTACCGGGCTCACAATTCTCCCAGAATTTTTAAGAGTAATTAACTTTCAACAATGGAGAATGGTTATCTATCCCTTACTTTTAGTTATATTAATGTTAAGGAAACCGGATGGTATCTTTGGTAATCGTGAATTTTCATTTTTAGTCCCCAAAAGGAAAGAGGTAAATTAAGTGGCGATTTTAGAATTAAAAGATTTATGCTGCTACTTTGGCGGTCTAAAAGCGGTGGAAAAATTTAATACCCAAATTAAAAAGGATGAGTTAGTTGGCCTGATTGGGCCCAATGGAGCAGGTAAAACTACTGTATTTAACGTGCTCACCGGGATATACCCTCCTACTTCTGGAGAAGTAATTTTTCAAGAAGAGAATATCGGAGGGCTTCTTTCCCATAAAATTACTCAAAAAGGAATTGTCCGCACCTTTCAAAATATCCGTATTTTTGCAAACCTTAGTGTATTAGAAAATATTATCATTGCCTATCACTTTCGTACTCACTATAGTATCTTCTCAGGCATACTAAGAGATGAAAATTATCATCGTGAGGAAGAGGAAATGAATAAACAAGCTATGGAATTGCTGCGACTTTTTAATTTACATACTTATTACAATAACCCAGCTGGAAGCCTCCCCTATGGCGAACAGAGAAAATTAGAAATAGCCCGAGCTTTAGCGACTAAACCAAGTATGCTTCTACTCGATGAACCGGCAGCCGGAATGAACCCTTATGAAACTATCAAATTAATGGAATTAGTTAAAAAGATTAAAGAAGATTTTCAATTAACTATTTTCTTAATAGAACATCATATGCAATTTGTAATGGGAATTTGTGAAAGAATTATGGTAATGGATTTTGGACTACAAATCGCAGAAGGAACTCCTCAGGAAATACAAAAAAATCCTAAAGTAATTGAGGCTTATTTAGGAGAAGAAAAAAAAGATGTTAAAAATTCATAATTTAAATGTATCTTATGGACCAATTCGAGCCCTTAAAGGAATCTCTTTCGAGGTCAAAGAAGGCGAAATAGTAACCCTAATTGGAGCAAACGGAGCTGGCAAATCAACTACTTTACGCACCATTTCTAACCTTCTTAAACCTCAAGGAGGAAGCATTACTTTTTTAAATAAAGACTTGTTATCTGTACCAGCATATGATTTAGTAAAATTAGGTATAGCTCATGTCCCAGAAGGAAGAATAATATTTGGACCACTGACGGTTCAGGAAAATTTAGAACTTGCTGCCTGGGGAAGAAGAGATAAAATAGCAATTCAAGAAGATTTAAATAAAGTGTATGACTTATTCCCCTTAATGAAAGAACGAAAATTTCAACTTGGAGAAACCTTATCCGGAGGAGAACAACAGATGTTAGCCTTGGGTCGTGGTTTAATGGCTCGAGCTAAACTTATGTTGTTAGATGAACCATCTATGGGTTTGGCACCCCTCTTAGTTCAGGACATATTCCGAGTAATACGACAGGTAAACGCTGAAGGCACTACTATTTTATTGGTAGAGCAAAACGCCCATATGGCTTTAGAAGTGGCTCATCGAGCTTATGTTTTGGAAACGGGAAATATTATCTTAGAGGGTCCTGCGTATGAAGTCGCTAAAAATCCTAAAGTAATTAAAGCCTACTTAGGATAATTTTTAAATATCATCTTTTAATATCAAAAGGCATATTAAGTCTGAACTCCCAAAGCACCTGCGTAATCTTATCCTTAGTTTCATGCAACACTTCTTCGGCAGTTTTTCTTAAATAAATTGTGTCTGAATTATCTAAGGAGATTATTTTATTATAACGAATCAGGAGCGTAGAGGTAGTTCCCTCTACTAAGATATTTATCTCATAGGGGCTTAAATCGATACTAAGAAATCTATCGAGATTTTGACTGGTTTCAATTATTTTAAGATAAATTTCCTCTCTCTTGGGAAAAGTTAAATTTAACACAGGAATATCATCAATACAGATAATACCCGTATAAAAAGAATCTTTTAATATATATTTAGAGCTCACTTTAAGATAATCGGTTGTAGCTCGCCTATCAATATCTATTCCTTTTTCTATTAATTTATTTCTTACATAAGTAATCCTATTTTCAGTATCAGGGTGAGTTTGAAATATTCCCAAATTTACTTCAGGTTTAAACATTTCCCGGGTATGCAATCTTTCTAAAAAAGTTAAAAAACCTACCGGATTATATCCCGCCTTAATTAAGAGATTTGTAGCAGTTAAATCTGCTTCTTCTTCGTACTCTCGACTGTATTGATTGAGAAGAGTGATAGTAGTAAGCTTCCCTAATACGCCTACATCCGGCTCTCTGGTTAAAAGAACGGCCAAAATAGTTAGCAGAGTATATTTAGTATTATCTCTGGTCTGTTTTAAGGCATGATTGTGTACTATATGGGCAATTTCGTGGGCTAAAATCCCAGCCAGTTCATCATCTGACTGGACATAATCAAAAAGATCATAAGTCACATAAACATATCCACCGGGAATAGAAAAGGCATTAGGCCCATCCATCTTCAATATTTTAAAGTGATAACTCATACCATGTAAATCAGAAGCCCTGGCCAATTTATTACCAATCTCAGTAATCAATGAATTTTGATTTAAATCTTCAATTACTTCATATTTTTTCTCAATATCTTCAGATAGCTTCTTTCCTAATTTCTGCTCTTTGTTTAAGTCTCTTTCGGCAGAAAATGAATTAAAACTTACCAGTAAAAAGGCTATTAAAAGAAAAACTATCAGGGAAACTAATTTGTTTATTAATTTTCTATTTTTTCTCATTTTTTAATAAATTCTTGAAAATGCTTCAAAGCAAAATTCAGAGCATCTTCAATCCCCTCAGCCCTTTTCCCTCCGGCTTGCGCGAAATTGGGAGCTCCGCCCCCCCGACCTTCAATAAATTTTCCCGCTTCTCTTATTAATCTATTCATATCGTATTTCAAAGCCCGGGAGCAGGCAAATAATATCTTCGCCCCCTCGCTTTTAACCCCAAATAACACAACTACACTTTCATCCAAATTAATAATCTTCTGAACTAATTCCCTTACTTCTTGAAAAGTATCTTCTTCGAACACTTTGTTTATAATTTTTATTCCATCATCCAGCGAAGAGGATTCATTGATTAGATTTCTTGCTTCATATTCTTGTAATTTTTCTTTATATTCTTTTAGTTCCTTCCCGATTTCCTTTCTCTCCTCAAGCATCCTATCTATTGCTTCTCCCAGTTCGGAATCCTTAATGGTTAATTTATTAGAAATATTTTTGATCACTTCATTCTTCCAGAAATAATCTTTCCAGGTACGCCTTCCGCAGATAAATTCCAGACGGATTTTTTCCCCTCTCTTTTCCCATTTAGTAATTTTAATCATTCCCACTTCCCCGGTTGCCCGACAGTGAGTTCCTCCACAGGCAGAAAGGTCGAAATCTTCCACTTCAATTATCCTTATCTTTCCTGTTTTTTCAGGTACTTTCCTCAAATTTAATCTCTTTAACTCCTCTTCTCCCTCCACAAAATAGCACTTTACCGGTCTATTATCAAAGATAATTTCATTAGCACATTCCTCTGCTTCTTTGGCTTCCTCTTCGGATAGCTTTTCTTTTGCAATATCCAAAGTACAAACTTCTTCTCCTAAATGAAAAGATACGGTTTCAACACTCCATAACTTCATCAAAGCCCCGGATAAGATATGCTGCCCCAAGTGTTGCTGCATATGGTCAAACCTTCTCTTCCAATCTATCTTTCCGACTACTTCGGA
>JAKLPU010000153.1:0-7941 GCA_022013755.1 Candidatus Atribacteria bacterium
GATACACTAATGAATTCTCGAGAAAGGGTAAGAAAAGCCATTAATCATCAAGAAACCGACCGTATTCCTCTTGATTTAGGCTCAACTTTGGTGACTGGAATTCAGGCAAGCACTTACGCTAAATTAAGGCAGTCCTTGGGCTTAAAGGATAAAGCAGTAATTATAACTGATCCTTTTCAGATGCTTGGCGAAGTTGACCTGGATGTCATAGGGAAATTAGGAATTGATACCATAGGATTATGGCTTCCTACCAATGTATTTGGATTTAAAAACGAGAGATGGAAGTCATGGGAGCTCTTTGATGGTACTAAGGTATTAGTGCCCGAAAAATTTACCACTAAAAGGGATGATGAAGGTAATATTTATCTCTATCCCAAGGGGGATATGTCAGTTCCTCCCTGTGCAAAGATGCCTCAAGATGGTTATTATTTTGATCTTTTAGTACGTCAGGAACCCCTTGATGGAAAAAACTTAAATCCGGAGGATTGGGCAAACCAGCAGTACTCAATTTTTTCTGAAGAAACATTAAGATATTTAGAGAAGAAAGCGGATGAGCTATATAAAAATACAGACCTTTGTATTGTTGGAGAATTTATCGATGCAAGCTTTGGTGATATTTCTATAGTGCCAGGCCCAGCCATTAAAAATCCTAAGGGGATCAGAGATCCGCTAAGATGGATTACCGCTCATATTGAATATCCCGATTATATTAAGGGAATCTTTGAATTGCAATGTGAAATAGCCTTGAAAAACTTGAAACTCTCTTATGAAGCAGTTGGAAATAAGATAGATGTAATTATGGTTAGCGGAACAGATTTTGGGACTCAAAATGCCCCCTTTATATCACCTAATATGTATCGGGAGTTTTACAAACCCTTTCATAAAAGGATAAATGATTGGATTCATAAGAACACTTCCTGGAAGACTTTCTATCATACCTGTGGCTCTATTGCAGTCTTTTTAGATGACTTTGTGGAGGTCGGGGTGGATATTTTAAATCCAGTTCAGACTTCCGCCAGGGATATGGACCCAAAAATGCTGAAAGAAAAATACGGAGATAGATTAGTTTTCTGGGGTGGTGGAGTAGATACACAGAGGACACTCCCTTTTGGTACATCAAAAGACGTAAGAAAGGAAGTCAACGAACGCTGCCAGATATTTGGGAAGGGAGGAGGTTTTGTATTTAATACTATTCACAACATTCAATCAAAAGTTCCTATTGAAAATCTTATGGCTATGTTTCAAATTGTAAAAGAATTTAGATTTTAATAAAAATATTTAAATTAATTCAAATATTATGAAAAGGAAAAAAAATGCAATATTCGTTATGTATAGACTCAATATATTCCAGAGAAAATTTAGAGGAAAAACTTACCAGAATAAAGCAGGCAAGATTTAAATTTATTGAATTCTGGGACTGGCGGGATAAAGATTTTGAGCTAATTATAAATAGTGGTTTGAAAGTTTCGAATTTTAGTGGAAATAGAATATCATCTTTAACTTTAGATGATAAAGAAAGAGTTATTCAAGAAGTAAATGCTTCTATGGATGCAGCAAAGAGGTTAAAATGTGACCGTATTATGTTGTTATCAGATATATTAGAAGGTGATGGAAGTGTAAAGATTAATCCAATAAGCGGTGAAAAAAAATTACTCCGCTTGTATGATAATCTTAGAATTCTTGTTGAGGCTGCCAAAAAGAGAGACATTATGTTGGTGATTGAACCTTTAAATTCTTTAAGGGACCATAAAAATTATTTTTTAGACAATTTTCAAATAACCCTTGAATTGGTTAAATCAGTAAATTCTGAGAATCTTAAGGTGCTTTATGATATATATCATATGCAAATTATGGAGGGAAATGTCTTAGACACTCTACAAAAATATCACCAATTTATAGGATATATTCATGTAGCAAATGTTCCTTACAGATGTGAGCCCTGGACCGGAGAACTTGACTTCAAATTTATTCTTAAAGAACTCTCTAAAGTATATTCAGGGTTTATAGGTTTTGAATTTTTTGTTAAAGAAAAAAGTTTTACTTATGAAAAACTCTACGAATGGATTCAATCAATTAATTTTTAAAAAAGAAATAATAATCATTCAAACGTATAGATAGATATACCATGATTATAGAAGCAGTTCTTTCTCTTAAAAAGAGGAAGTATAAAAATAAAGCCAGGAGGAGGCGGTGAAGAAATAAGGCTGCTTAAATATTTTTACATTATAAAAAGGAGGTAAAGTTAATGTTTAAGAGGATTTTAAATACTTGGGTAATAAGTTTATTGTTAATTGTAATGGTTTTGGGTATTTTTTCTTTAAATATCGGCGCTCAAGAAAAAATTAAGTTGGTGTATATAACTGCCGGAGATGTGAATATGCTTGCTCTTGGCCAACATGTAATAGGCCCTCAGTTTAACGAAAAGTATCCTAATGTAAGTGTAATGACCGTTCATGTTGGTCCTGGAAACGCAGGCTCTCGTTTAATTTTTGAGAAAATTATGGCAGATAAGGATAAAAAAGAGGGTGATATAGATATAGCGATGGTACACCAAATTTTCTTGAAATGGGCACTAGAGGAAGGCGATCTTCTTCTTGATTATGCCAAAGATATAGATACCTGGCAATATATTACTTCGCCATTTGCCAAAAAATCTCTTGGTGTTGACGTAGAAGGATATTGTATGCCTATGTTCCATAGCCAGGCAGTTATTGCCTACAATCCTAAACTTGTTCCAAATCCACCAAAGACCTATGAAGAAATTGTCAAATGGGCTAAAGAGAATCCCGGAAAGTTCGGATACAATGGAATAAAAGGAGGAATGTCTGGAGTAGCCTTTACCTGTGGTTGGATTTACTGGAAGACCGGAAAATATGAAAAGTACGCCGTTACCGGGCCTTTTGATGAAGCCGAAATTGCTACCTGGGAAGAACCAATTAAAGAGTTAAAAGAATTTAATAAAAATGTTACTTTAACCGGCGGAAACGTAGCTACTCTCGATGCACTAAATAGAGGTGAAATTTGGATGGGACCGGTCTGGGTTGATATGTTCTTAAGCTGGATGGCAGAAGGCAAATTAGATCCTGCATCCCGCATTCTTCTCCCTGAACCAGGTATGCCCGGACAACCTATGTATTTTATAATTCCTAAGAATTCACCTAACCCCGAAGAAGCGAAAAATTTTGTTGAATTTGTTACTTCGCCAGCAGTACAGGCCGAAGAGATTGTAAAGAGATTTAATTGGTATCCCGGAATCGACGGAAGTTATGTTAAAGATTTTGTTAGCAAGGAAACCTTTGATGTAATATATCAAGATGTAACTCCGGAAATGTTGTCTAAATTTGGTTTGGCGTTCCCTCTTGGCGACTACTTTGATGCCATGTTAGAAGCAGTTGAATAGGATTAGGATACAACCAATTTAGGAGAAATTAAATGGGAAACAATTTAAAAAATGAATTGGCTGTTGGAAAGAATGAAATAGGAGTTGGGGTCGAAAGGCCCCACTCCTATACCAATATTCTTCCTTATATATTAGTATTTCCTGCAGTTATGGTAATTTTATTGTTGTATTTATACCCTTTCCTTGCTTCGTTTTGGAAAAGCTTTATCAGCAAAGAAGGAGTTTTAAGTTTAGCAAATTATGAGAAAACGCTTCGTATATATCGGTATGATATTTTATTTACTTTGGGAGTAACTGTACTTAGTACTTTTATTGCTACAGTTGCAAGTATTTTTGTGGCAGTATATTTGAGATTATCTAAAGGCTGGCTATCTAACAGTGTTGGAATTTTATATCGGTTGCCTATTTTTCTCCCTTTTGTAGTAATTGCCCAGATGATGAGAAGTTTTTTAGCTCCCCATGGAGTACTGAATCTTTTTTTAGCAAAGCTAAATCTAATTGATATTGAAAATCCTTTACAGCTTTTTAATTGGGTTGGCCTAACTTTCGGTTTTGTATGGAAAGAAGCACCGTTTATGATATTAATTATCTGCGGAGGGTTTCAGATGATTGACGATTCTTATATAGAGGCTGCAAGAAGCGTAGGGGCGAAGTTACCTCAAATTATCACCAAGATTCTCATTCCAATGAATAAACCTACCATTCTTATTGCGGTAACTTTAGTTTTTTGTTCTCTGGTTGGATGTTTTAGTTTTCCTTATATGCTTATTGGAGGGAAGTCCCCGGTTACTATAACTGTAGATATTGCTCACCGTGTAAATTATTTTGGTGATTACGGAGTGGCAAATGCATTGGGAGTTTTTTCGTATATTATGGTTAGTTTATTAGCACTTTATTATGTAAGAAGTATGATGAAAAAAGGTCTTTATGATTGACGGAGGTTGTTAATGCAAAAGAGTTTTTTTAGAAAGACTATCGAAATAATTATCTTTACGGTATTCATATTTTTTCTGTTTGCTCCCTTGTTAAGTTTGGGGATTTGGTCTGTAGCTTTAAGATGGTATTGGCCTCATACACTTCCCCAAAAGATAGGATTTGATTACTGGCTCCAGGCTTTAGGAATTACTAAAAGCTTAACCCTGGGGGCAGTAAACGTAGTGCCGGCTTTTTTGTTAAGTTTAGGTATCGCCATTATTGTAGTTATAATAACTATGGCAATTGCCATTCCGGCAGGTTACGCATTGGCAAAACTTAAGATTCCTGCTCTTTTAAAGGGCATAATTTTAATATTATTTTTATTGCCCCGGGCATTTCCCCAACAGCCGGTATTTCTAAATTTAATGTTGATGTTTAATAAAATAGGATTAACCGGGACAGTGTTAGGAGTAATTTTTGTTCATATAGTGGTGGGGTTGGTCTTTGCGGTGTGGATTACTGCAAGTACCTTTAGTTCAATCCCTCCGGAGTTAGAAGAAGCTGCCCGAAGCGTTGGTGCTACGAGGTTGAAAGCATTTTTTAAAGTGACTTTGCCTATTTCAACACCCGGACTTATAGCCAGTGCGGTATTTGTATTCCTTACTTCAATGGATGAATTTACCGGTACTTTTTTTGTAGGATTACCTTTTGTAACTACTCTTCCTATGACTCTCTATTCAGCAAGCGGATCTAATATTCAATTTGCATCGGTAATCGCTATATTGTTATTAATTCCTTCAATTCTTTTTATGATAGTGATTCAAAAATTCCTCAAAGCTGAACATTTAGGGGGAATGGGAGGATAAATTAAAGTTTTTAAAATACACAGTTATTGCTTGGAGGTAATTTTTTTATGGCAAATCTTAAAGTTAATAATTTAAATAAAAATTTTGGCAAGGTCAAAGCGGTTCAAGAGGTTAGCTTTGAAGCACCAGAAGGTAAAGTATTAAGCCTTTTGGGACCCAGTGGATGTGGCAAAACGACTACACTTCGATGTATTGCCGGTTTTGAAAATCCTGACAGAGGAGAGATATATTTAGATGATAGAAAAATCACCACTATTCCTCCTGAAAAGAGGGGTATAGGGATGGTTTTTCAAAATTATGCCCTTTGGCCGCATATGACTGTTTATGGGAATTTAGCTTTTGGTTTACAAATTAGAAAAGTGCCCAAAAATGAAATAATTAAAAAAATAAAGAAAGTATTGGGTATGGTACAATTGGAAGGTTACGAAAATAGGTATCCCCGGCAAATGAGCGGCGGGCAGCAGCAGCGTATTGCTATGGCGAGGGCACTGGTATTTGAACCGGGGATAATGCTGCTTGATGAACCACTGAGTAATTTGGATGCACAATTAAGGGAAGAGATGCGCTTTGAATTTACTGAATTGCAAAAGAAACTGGGAATTACTGCGGTTTATGTTACCCATGATCAGGCAGAAGCGCTGGTAATTTCAGATAAAATTGTCATTCTTGATCAAGGTAAAATGGTTCAATTTGGTACGCCGAAGGAAATTTACTCTAATCCAAAAAATAAATTTGTGGCAGGGTTTATTGCAGTTACCAGTTTTATTGATGGCAGAATTGATTCATTTATTGAAGGGAAGAAAAAGGTTATTGTAAAAACCGATGATGGCCTGGTTATTCATGGTTTTGATAATAGTTTTGATATAGGACAAAAGGTTTCGGTTGCCATGAGGATGAATGCAGTTAAATTTATTCAAGATGAAAATAAAAGCGATAAAAGTACAGCAAATATATTTAAAGGAAAGATTATTCAATCTTCTTATTTAGGAAATACCATTGATTATAAGATAAGAATGGGGAAATGGGAAATTAGGACTAATGCTGAGGCGAAGTATGATTTTAAACTTGGGGAAGAGGTAGCTTTTCACCTGCCACCTGAAGATATTATTGTAACTCGAGAAGAATAATTTTACTTTTAAAAAATAAAAAGAAAGGAAGCGTATGTTATGGAAAAAGTTAATATTGGTATCATTGGTGTTGGCAGAATAGGAAGATTGCATGCCCGCAATTTAAAGTATCAGATTCCTGGGTCAAAAGTATTAGCAGTTGCTGATATATTTGAAAAGAGCGCCAGGGAAACAGCCTCTCAATTAGAAATATCTATCGCTGAAAAAGATTATCGGGTTTTATTGGAAAATAAGGATATCGATGCAGTGGTAATTTGTTCTTCTACTGATACCCATGCTCAGATAATTTCCGAAGCAGCCCAGACGGGGAAGCATATTTTCTGTGAAAAACCTATCGCTTTAGATATAGATAAAATTGACCAAGCTATAACTGCAGTCAAAAAAGCAGGAGTAAAATTGCAGGTGGGATTTAATCGCCGATTTGATCCCAGTTTTAAAAAAGCCAAAGAGCTGGTGGCGAAAGGAACAATTGGAACCCCTCATTTAGTAAGAATAACCAGCAGGGACCCTGAACCACCGCCAATCAGTTATGTTAAAGTATCGGGGGGAATCTTTTTGGATATGATGATTCATGATTTTGATATGGCTCGCTATCTTTTAGATCAAGAAGTAGTGGAGTTAATGGCGGTAGGCAGCTGCTTGGTTGACCCGGCTATTGGAGAGGCAGGAGATATTGATACAGCAATAGTCACTCTGAAGTATGAAAATGGTGCCTGGGGGACTATCGATAACAGTCGGAAGGCAGTTTACGGCTATGACCAGCGTATAGAAATATTTGGTTCAGAAGGCTGCGTAATGGTAGGGAACCCAACACCAACAGAAGTAATGGTTAATGGCGCGGAAGATACCAAGACTGATAAACCTCTTTATTTCTTTACAGAGCGATATCAGGAAGCATACCTGGCTGAAATGAAAGAATTTATTAAATGTATTCAGGATGATACAGAACCGCCGGTAGGCGGATTCGATGGTAAAATCTCTGTCCAGATGGGGTATGCTGCTAAAGAATCTCTAATTAAGGGTAGTTTTGTAAAAATAAGCAAGTAAAAATTAGAGAGGAGAAAGGGAAGTAAGGATAAATTATGAATCCTACTATTAAGGATGTGGCAGAATTAGCGGGAGTTCATCCTTCTACAGTATCCCGAGTAATAAATAATGATTCCCGGATTAGTGAAAAAACTAAAGAGAAAGTTATTCTAATAATTAACAAATTGGGATATACTCCCAATGCAATTGCCCGGGGACTAAAGACGAAAAGAACATATACCTTGGGAATATTGATTCCTGATATTACTAATCCCTTTTTCGCGGAGATAGCCCGAGGAGTGGAGGACACAGCAAACAAAAATAATTTTAATGTCATATTATGCAATACCGATGATAAGCTAAAAAAAGAAAGGACCTATCTGCAAATATTAAGGGGAAAGAGAGTAGATGGTTTAATTTTGGGGACGGCTCATATCAAAGACAAAAGTATATTAGAATTAGAGAGGAAAAAATTTCCCTATATATTAGTTTCCCGAAATATCGAAGGGTTGGATAAGAATTGTATAATCGTTGATGATGTAGAAGGTGGAATGATTGCTACCGAATATTTGATTAAGCTGGGTCATCGTCGAATTGCCCATATCAC
>JAKLPU010000154.1:0-3603 GCA_022013755.1 Candidatus Atribacteria bacterium
AAGAGGCATAGTATTAAGATAAGAAATTTGTTTTTCCTTGACTTTATATCCCATTACAGTTAATGCTCCAATTAGGGGATTTTTATC
The DNA here is from genome assembly GCA_022013755.1 of Candidatus Atribacteria bacterium. Classification (GTDB taxonomy): domain Bacteria; phylum Atribacterota; class Phoenicimicrobiia; order Phoenicimicrobiales; family Phoenicimicrobiaceae; genus Sediminicultor. The sequence goes on from JAKLPU010000154.1 coordinate 88, forward strand.
ATCCCACATCCATCCCCTTCCTAAAAACTCTTCGGGCAAGAACTTTGAATTATCCAATACAATATCTCCAGAGATATGCCTGATACTAAACTTTTGCACCAGATCATCTGCTATCTTTCTGATTACTTCCGGGGATTGAGTGGGGTCTCCGCTGCCTACTACATATAAGTCTCCGTTTATCTCTCCGGGAACAGTGCTGGAAAAGTAGAAGGAAGTCTGATAAACATACTCCTCACTTAAGATTTCCAGAGCGGAAAGCAGGGTAAATATTTTAGTAAGAGATGCCGGGGTAAAAAGTTTATCTTCATTATGAGAAAATAGTACTTCCTGAGTGTTTAGGTCTTTTATTAGAATTCCCGAAAATCCCGGGAACTGATTTATCTCTTCCTGGATACCTGTGCCAGCACCTATTACACAAATTAAAAGAGAAATGAATATTAAAAAGGATAATAAAAAAATAATTATCTTATATCTTAACTTCAAACTCTGTTCCTTTCCGGTTTTCTTAACACTGGTCTTTCTTATATCTATTCTTTTTAATCTTTTATAGAATCTTCGGATTATTTCCTCTTTTTGTTCTTTTCTTTATACATATTCTTATCAGTAATGCTGACTAATTCATTGATAGATTTAAATTGTTCTTTGTTCTTGTATCTTGAGCATAGATTTATTTTGGTTGCTTTTCCTTATAATAAGTTGGCTCTGCATGGATGGTAGTCTCAATATTCATTTCTTCTTTTATCTTCTTTTCTAATTTTTCTGTAATCCTGTGGGCCTCTTCCAATCTCGTATCTACTGGTAATCTGATATGAAAGGTTAATTCTCTATTGTCACCATATTTATGAGAGTGGAGGTGATGTAATTTAACATCATGAGATATGCTATTAGTTACGATTTTTCTAATCTCTACTTCAAGATCCTCGGATGGTTCTTCACCGATCAAGGTACTGATTGAGTCTTTTAAAATGATGTAGGTGGTATAAAAGATGACCAAAGATACTATAATTCCCATAATGCTGTCTACCCACCAGAAATATTCTCCTATAAAGATTCCGACTAAAACCATAAGAGATACCAGAGCATCACTTCTGTGGTGCCAGCCATCGGCAATAAGTGATTGAGAATTAATTTTCTTTCCAGCGCGCATAGAAAACTGAGCCAGCCCTTCTTTTACTATCACGGAAATTATGAATACTATTACGGCTAAATTTCCGTAAGAGGCAGATTGATGATTTATAAATTTTTGAATCGAGGCAATTAAAAAATTAACACCTACCACAGCTAATAGTGTCCCAATAATAATAGAACTAATTATCTCTGCCTGACCGTGACCGTAGGGGTGCTTTTTATCGGCAGGCTTGGATGAAACTTTGAAACCTATGATCACCACCAGGGAAGTGAGCGAGTCAGATAAGGTATGCCAGGCATCGGCAATTATAGCTATAGAAAAAGTCTTAATTCCCACCCAGTATTTTATACCAAAAAGGATGGTATTCAGGATGATTGATATTGTTCCCTCTAAGTATCCGATAAAGATTTTGTATTTTTTTGATATTTGTTTTTTAGAGTTAATTTTCATTTTTTCTTATACCCACTCGGTAACATATTCTTTTAAATGTTTAGTCTGATTCAATTGAACCAGACAATATCCTTTGTCTTTTTTATGAGAAAGAAGACTGTAAGAAGCGGTATCCAGATGAATCTTCCAAAAATAAGGAGAGGCAATATTTAAGCAGGCAGCGATAAGGGGTTTTAGTACTGCCCGGTGAGTAACTACTGCTAAAGTCTCTCCATCATGCTTGGAAACTAAGTTATCCAGACAGGCCTTAGCCCTCTTCTGCACATCATAAAGAGTCTCCATATCCTTCACCTTGAGTTTTTCCGGATTATTCACCCAGAGTTCCCACTCCTTCGGGTATTCCTGGGCAATCTCTTTTTTAAGGCGCCCTTCCCAGCTCCCCAATTCGATATTGTTAAATCGCTCTTCTATCTTAACTTCCACCTTACATTGTCGGCTAATCGCCTCTGCAGTCTGCCTGGCTCGAGACAAAGGACTGGTATAAATATATTTAAGAGGAAAACCTTTCAGCTCTTGCGCCAAATCCTGAGCCTGAATAAGTCCTCTTTCGTTTAAAGGAAAGTCTATCCTTCCTCTAAACTTCCCCTTAATATTCCCTTCACATTCTCCATGCCTTACTAGAATTATTAGTGTTCCCTTAAAATCCTTATACATTTTTACCTCCTGCCCAAGCATAATAAAATGTAAAAAAAGGTGCCAGGCACTTTTCTTTACATTTTTCCTTTCCACTCTTTAAAAAATTGTTTTAAGTAAAGATTTAGAAAACGGCGTCTCCTTTTAGCCATTTTACGACCTAATTTGGTATACATCATATCTTTAAGTTTCAACAGCTTTTCATAGAAATGGTTGATGGAGGGGGCTTGGGTAGTTTTATATTTCTCTTTAGTTATGTATTTGCTCGGCTTAATGACCGGGTCGTAAATCGGCCGATTGAAAAATCCTCCATAGGTAAAAGCCCGGGCTATCCCTATCGCTCCCATTGCGTCTAAACGATCAGCATCAGTTACGGACATCAATTCTTTGGAGAGTATCGGAATAGCAGAATTCTTTTTACCTTTCCCTTCGCCTTTATCAGGCAAAGTGTGCATAAAAGATATTTGAGAAGTAATTTCCACAATCTTATCGATAAGTGAAGGAGAAATCTCCAAAGAAGAAAGCCATTCCCTTACCTTCACTGTCCCGGCTTCTTCATCTCCCTGAAAAAATTTATAATCCCCGATATCATGTAACAGAGCCGCCAATTCTACAATAAATATATCCGCACTTTCTTCTCGGGCAATTCGTTTAGCTAAATTTCTGACTCTATGAACATGCCACCAGTCATGGCCGGTACTATCTTCACTTACAGTTTTTTTTACAAATAATTCTGTTTTTTTAATTATCTCTTGTCTATCCATATTTCCTACCAAAGGATGGTTGTTCCTTCAAATAATTAAAGATAAATTTTTTATCATTTTAATCAATTAAAGCTATCAAAGCAAATTATTTGTTTGCTAAAAAGTTAATCTTTAAATAAATTATTTTGTATCAAAGAACAAAGCCCCTGTTTTACTGGTTAAATCACCTTGTTGATATCCAACAGGCTCCTCTTTGTGAGCTTTCCACACATAGATTAATGAACTTGACACCTCTTGCACCATCTTCAAAGGTAGGAAAATCAACTTCCTTCTGATTCTGGTAAGGTTTTCCTGCCTTTTTGGCCAGTAAGGCATCGGAAAAATTAGAATAGATATTGGCAAAAGCCTCATATACACCCTCGGGATGCCCTCCGGGGAGTCGGGAGACTCTCAAAGCCAGAGGGTATAAATTATCTCTTCCCCGAGATAAAATCTGAACTGGCCGACCATAAAAAGCAACTTTCAAATAATCAGGTTTTTCTTGCTCCCATTCTACAGATCCCTTTTCTCCCAAAACACGGATTTTTAAACCATTATTGT
>JAKLPU010000155.1:0-14682 GCA_022013755.1 Candidatus Atribacteria bacterium
CGAGGAGGGAATTTTAGCCAGCGAGTGATACTCAATTTTCCTCCTTCAGAAAGATGCTGCCAAAAGTCCATAAACCCCTCTACTGTATAAAGATAATTTTCAGATGTGCTGTAAAATCCTCCGGAAGCAGTATTGGATGAGCCAATTAAAGAAATTTGAATCAAGTCAAACTTTTGCTCTAATCCTTTTAATACACTCCTTCCTTCACCGGTTAAAATTTTAATTCCCTCACGGTTATAAATATTTCCCGAGTAATCGCTATAATTATTTTGAAGTAAAATCTTGATATTGGGGTTCATCTCAATTCCCCAGATCTCTTCCGCGCCGTTATAAATTCCTCCCAAGATATCTAATCCTCCACCAGGTCCGATGATTAATATCTTTCCCTGATTATCTATATCCCTTACAAGATGAAATCCTAAGGCAGAAGAGATATAATCTGAAAACTCTATTTTTACCGATGCCTTTAAATCATCCTCCCCCTCCAATCTGGTAATCGCACTCAATCCATCACCATCAGTGACCAGACCTAATTGTTCAGGAATTTCCCCCGGGAAATTCAAACTTAACCCCGGCGCGTATTTTACTCCCTCACTTTCTACCACCTCCAATCTGGCGACACTATTCTCCTGGCTATCAATTATTCGGGAATTAGGGTAAAGCAATAAAGTGAATAAACTTTTATAAGGATTTATCGGGAAAGAATAAAAACTCTCTGCTCCGCTAAATAAAATAATAAAAACCAATATCCCCACAATATAAATTATTGATCTTTTATCTTTCAGTTTTAAGGAAAATAAAAAAGAAGCTAAAAAAGAGAACAGGGGAGGGATGATTAATAAATGGTTCAAACTTATGTAATTAGCCAGAACTAAAAAAGAGATACAGCCGATAGATGCTCCTCCCAAATCACAGAAATATATTTTATTTATTTTTTCGGGTAGTTTAGATATGGCTAAAGAGATACAGAGTCCGGCAAAGAAAAAGGGTGTAGCAATGGCTAAATAATAAATCACTAAGTACAGTAATTGATATCTATCTGTAGTTATCCGGTAAAGGTCAAAGGGGATTTTGGAGATGATAAATAGAGAGAATAAAGAACCCAAAGAGAATAGTAGGGAAAAGAAGAGGAGATATTTATATAAATTTTTACCTTCAGCCCTTTTCAGAATCGGCGTAAAGACCGATAAAAAAGTTCCGCTCGCTCCATATCCTAAAAAGGCGATACTAATAATCATGAAAGACAGATAATTCCATTGGAGAATAGAAAATACTCGCATAAGAGAGAGTTCAAAAAGCAAGACTGAACCAGAAAAAAAGAATATTCCTATATATAAAGGAAAATCATTATCTTTTTTAGCTGTTACCATAATATCCATTGTTTCCGTAGTTTTTCTTTAATTACTCTTTTAATCCCAGGTATATTAATCAGGCCAGCCATAATACCACCTTTAATGAGCATTTCTGCCTTATCAAAATCAAAAAGATTTATTTCTTTAATTCCAAAGGGGACGATGACTATATCTGCCCCTTCCAGGCTTTGGTCGGTAATCTTTGATTCCATAATATCGGTGGATTGGCTGATTATTTCAAAAATATTAGGACCTTCAAATTTTGATTTAACCTGCTCTATTGTTTGTTTCAAAAACCCTTTTTCTTCATCAACTAAAGGAGTAATTTTTTCTGTATCCCTAAATTTTGGGCTTTCCTCTTTATTTATTCTTAAATCCTCTAAATTTTCTACCTCTTTTAAATGGCCAGTCTCTTTATCAATCATCAAGACAGCAGTGTAAGGATTTATTTTAGCTAGACTGACGGCAATGATAATATCAGCTCCCATCATCTGGACTACATCCACCGGGACCGGATTGACTACTCCCCCATCTACCAGATAATAATCCTGATACTTTACCGGTGTAAATATACCGGGAATGGAAATGCTTGCCCTTACAGCGTCGATTACTTTTCCTTGATTAATAATTACTTCTGCTCCATTTTCAATTTCAGTAGCTACCGCAGCAAAGGGAATACTAAGATCATCAAAGGTTTTATCTTTTATGGCAAACTGATTGAGCATTTTTTCTATACGATCACCACTGATTAACCCAGAGTGGGGAAAGACAGGGTCTATTAGAAAAAGGGTCTTGCTCTTTTTAATGGAAAGTGCCACTTCTTCCAGTTGTCTAATAGTTGCTCCGCTGGCATAGAGACCTCCAATGACCGAACCAATACTGGTGCCGGCGATTATATCGATAGGAATATTATAGGCTTCAAGTGCTAGAATAACACCTACGTGGGCTAATCCTCGTGCCGAGCCGCCCCCTAAAGCCAGGCCAATTTTCAATCCCTTCTTTTTACATTTAGCCAACAAATCTTCTAATTCTAAATCCTTTTCTACAATTACCTTAAATTCGTCATCTTTAGTGATAAATACATTATTTGCAAATTGAGCTTCCATATCAGCATAGGTTAGATCAATAGCAGTATTTTCTATTTTTCTCTTGCTTATGGTATCCGCATAGACAAAGAAGGCAGAATTCGACAGACAAAATAATAAAATAAAAAGCAATATAATTTTAAAAATATTTTTAGACATTTTTTCTCCTCCAATTTCTACTAAATTCACTAAAAACGAAAGTAAATATTCTTTTTTTATATTCTGTATTCAATACTAAGAAAAAAGTAAAGTGTGTCTTCCTTTATTTTATAAATCTACTATTGCCCCATATAATCATAATTCGCCATCTAAATCAAAAATCCTTTTTATTTAATACATTTTAATATAAATTTATTTAAAAATATAGGGGGAATATTGTCATTGCGAAATATTGTCATTGCGAGGATGATATTCAATTAATATTGAATATCATCCGTGGCAATCTCGTAATACTTTTTCTATAAATGAAAAACCAATAGCTAATAACTTTTTCTTTAAAAAAGAAGGATTTTCCAAAACTTTGTCGAATTAATTATAATGGATATTAAAATAAAAATGGGATAAATAATATGATAGTTTTTATTAGTGATTTACACTTTGTAGATGAAACTGCCGGAAAACAAAACGTTCCTACATCTGCTTTTAAATTATTTTTATCAAATATTAAAACGCATTCAGAAAAAACCAAGAATAAAGAAAAAGAATTAAAGATAGTATTTTTAGGTGACATATTTGATCTTCTTAGAACTGAAGAATGGTTTCATGAAAAAGAAGAAGATATGCCCTGGGGAAATAATACTGAAAACATGAAAAAAAGAGCAAAAATCATATTAGATAAAATTGCTGAAAAAAACAAAGATACCTTCAATTTATTCTCAAAACAAAATCTGGAAAATACATTTAAAGACAATCATGTTGAAACTATTTATATACCTGGGAACCACGACAGGCTATGTTGGATGATAGGCGAATTAAAAGAAAAAGTAATAGAACTTTTAGGTTTAAGTGCTAATAATGCTGAAAATTTTAAGCATTACTTTTCTAACAGCGGACATGGAGTATATGCCACGCATGGACATATATTTGACAAATTCAATTATGAGGGAGGACCTTCATATACCGATTCAGATTATAGGTTAGTCCCCATTGGTGACCCTATTACAACAGAAATTTTAACTAAGATTCCTTATAAATTAATAAAAAATATTGAGTTAAAAAATACACTAAGTAGTGAAAATATAATCCGATTAAAATATAATTTTCGAGAAATAGGAAATATTCGACCTTTTTATGCCACTTTAAAATGGCTTCTTTTTCAAATAAATGAAAATATAGCATTAAAAGAAATCATTGAAGATACCATAGATGAAGTGATGGTTGAATTTAATGATTTGAAATTTGTAAAAAATTGGTACAAACATCATGACAAATGGTATCAGCCCTTTGATACAGCAGATATGATTCAAGCTTGTGTTTTTTGTTTAGAGAAATTTAAAATATTTTCTTTCGAAAAACTATCAGGGATTATAGAATACATTATGAGTAAGCTAAGCGGACACAATGATAGTGATGGTGCGATTAAACTTTTCCGTAGTCTGAGCGAGAACATTCAATATGTCGTTATGGGGCATACCCATTTCCCCTCACAGCAACCCCTTTTTTTCGACCAGCAGGATAATGGAAAAATACGTGAATGCCTTTATCTGAATACAGGAACTTGGATAAAAAATTATTATGAATGTAGAGAAGGAAATGGTTTTATCGGGTGGAAAAATATAAATTATGTGATTGTTTACACACCAGAAGAAAAACCTAATAAATATAATTTATCGGTATTCGAAACCTGGCGGGGGGTTGAAAAGAGAGATGAATAATTCTTAAATCATATTTATTAAAAAATGCAATCAGAGTCAGATTACACAAATTTACAAAATACAAAACGAAAATAGAATAAGAAAATTGTGAAGTTGTGAGGCTTGAACCCAAGGTGCCCCTAATTAAATAAGTGCGAATAATTGAAATTATTATTTTAAAAGAGAGGTGATAAAATGGGAAAGGTATTTATAATTGGAGCAGGAGCTTCATATGGCCATACTAACGGTGATTTCCCCTTAATTAACGGGTTTTTTAAAAGAGCAAAAGATCTTAGAATAATTTCAGATGATGATGGAAAGATAAAAAATGAATATGATGATGTAAACAAATATGTTAAAAATATTTTTAATAGGAATATTTTAAAAGAAGAAATTAACATTGAAGAAATATTGACGAACTTGGAAATTGATATTGAAAAAAATAGCATTCTTGAATTAAAAATAATAAGAGGAAAGATTATAGAAGTAATTAGGAGTACAATTAATAAGCTTTCCGCTAAACCCTATAATGAAAATTCTGAATATTTTCTTTTTATTAAGCACTTAGAAGATGAAGATTCTATAATAACTTTTAATTGGGATTTGTTATTAGACGATATCCTTGGAAGAAAAAAATGTATTGAGCATGCGTTAGTAAATGAAAAAAAACAATACGAAAACATGTTTATGAAATTGACTGGAAATAGAAGGCAAACATGGGCAGGTATGGGTCTTAGTCCTTACGTAGATTACCAAACAACGGGATATTATTTAAAACTTCATGGTTCAATAGACTGGGCGTATTGTCCTAATGAAGATTGTGGATTGTATAACGAAGTATTTCCAGTTGATAATTTGACCAACCAACATAGCTGTACTGAGTGTAGCACAGAAAGCAAGTTCTTAATAATTCCACCTGTCTTGAATAAAAAGTATAATGAATTTCCATTTATAAAAAAAATATGGAATTTTGCAAAAAAAGAGGTTTACTCAGCAGATGAATTAGTAATATGGGGATATGGACTCCCTCCTACAGATTTTTATAGTATGTGGCTGTTGCATCAGGCAAGTAGTAGCTTGAAAAATGTTTCAATAATAAATCCCGTATGTTTTAGAAGGGTTAAAAGAAAAAGTGGTGTAATTAAATTTAGAAAGAATATGAATTTTCTCAGACCTTTTCTAAGCTCAGTTAAACATAAAACTGAAAAAAATAAAATTAAATATTATGAAAGTTTTAGAGATTATTATAGAGGCCAAGATTTTTTAACAAAATATAACATAAAATAAGGAAGATCTTCTTCGGAGAAACGGGGTAGGCTTTACGAGTTCACAAAATTAAAAACGTGGAAAATGAATTTGTGAAATACCGAATCTTCCTATCTAGATAAAGTAAAAATTGCTTTGAAAATTATAGACATGCTTGGTAGCGAAGTTTAACTTTTTAATATTTAACAAAATATTAGCAGGGGAAGTGGATAATCCCCGTTTTTATCATAGATTTTATTTTACAGGAGGAATTAAAATGGATGCGATGGAACTAATTCAAGATTTAATCGATAAGACTAAAAATCTTCCCCATCGAAGTGAAGAAAAGTTAGATTATCTCAAAAGAACAACAGAAATGAGAATAAGAAAAATATTTGGAGATTCCAGTATTTATCTAAAGGATTTAAAATCAATTAGATTCCATCCTGGTGTTTCTTTTGGTGGCATGGATGAAAGTATCTATGCTGAAAGTTGGACTAAAGGTCAAAGCAAAATGTTGAATCTTTTTAAAACTATAGAAGAAGACATAACATTAGAAAATTTAACAAAAAATGCAAGCAATGAAATAAAGAAAGATAGAATAAAATTTTCTAACAAAATATTTATAGTTCATGGTCATGATGAGGAAATGAAACAAGCTGTAGCTAGAACAGTTGTGGAAGAACCAGGGTCAGGCTTCACAAGTTCACAAAATCTAAAACGTAGAAATGCAAATTTGTGAAATCTAAACCAATTCTCGAGTAAAATAATGTAGAGTATCAATAGAATTGAGGTGATTTTATGAGTACTTTACTTGAACCGGGAGATATCTTTCTTACACGAGGCTGTAGCTTTATTAGTAGGGCAATTCGCTTTTTCACTCAATCTAAAGGCGAAAAACCAACCAAGGTCAATCACGTTGGCATGGTTGTTCAAAGAGGTGATATTAAAACTGCCATAGTAGTAGAGGCGCTGAGCAAGGTTGTGCGCCATGCACTTTGCTCTCAATATGGCCCACCCAAGAAAGATTGTGTAGCCGTCTATCGCGCTACCAATCTCACAGCAGAACAAGTCAAAGATATCGTTGCTGAAGCCGAAAAACATGTAGGTAAAAAATATGGCAAATGTATGATTTTCGCTCATTTAAAAGACTGGGCAATAGGCAGGGTATTAGGTTGGCTATTGGGCTGGCAATTTTCGGAAGTATATCTTTTCAGACGATTGATTCCTGGTAATAAATATCCAATATGCTCATGGGTTGTGGCTGATGCTTTTGCGAAGGTTGGTAAGGATTTTGGTGTTGAGGTAGGCATGGCAACCCCCGATGATATTTGGGACTTCGTTGAAAAAAACCCGGATAAATATAAAGAGATACATCCACTCAAACTGTTGGATTAGGAATAATAGGGTTTCGTATTTGACATAAAATTATACTAAAGAAAAAAATTTAGCAAGAACCGAAGAAAAGCTTAAAGGGCTTTGATGTGTTGTTGAGATGAGGGTCTTTGATAATATCAGAGACTCTTTTTAGTTTATTAATTCGCATACAATAATCTATATTTATTTGACAGAGCAGAGGTATTGTAGTATATTGTCATTGTATTCATTAATTCTCTTTGAAATAGAAATAAGGAATAATAAGACAATGAAAGAAAATAAGTATTCAGAGCTATCAAAAGATGCTGTTTATTTACTCTCTCGTTCAGAGTTCGAGAAGCAGAAAGTTATTACAACCGAGTACGCGGTAAAGGTATTAGGTAATTATCGAAAGGCCACTAGTTTACTTGATAATCTTGCCAAAAGAAACCGTCTTATTCAGTTAAAAAAAGGGAAATATCTTGTTGTGCCATTAAAAGCGCCAAATCAAAGTTGGATGCCGCATGAATTTGTTGTTGCTTCTTTATGGATGGGCGAGATTCCGTATTATGTCGGTTATAGCTCAATGTATAACTATTGGGGTTTTACAGAACAGATTCCTCAGAAAGTTACTGTTTTGAATATAGAAAAAAATCGAATGCGTAAGATTGGAAAAATAAGTTTTCGGGCTATGAAAATATCTTCTAAGAAAATGTACGGAATAAAAAAAATAAAGATAGATGAGGAATATGTTTCAATTAGTGATAAAGAGCGCTCACTTGTCGATTTTATTTCCAATCCTATTGGTTCGTGGGGAAACGTACAAGAGGTAATTAACGAACAAATCAAAAAGATCGATGTGAAGAAATTTATGCACTATTTGATTAAATTTCCGGTTATTGCCGTCCGTAAACGCGCGGGGGTTATGCTTGAGCGTGCAGGTGTTTCTTTTGAGGAGCTGAGCCGACTAAAATCATCTATAGGTAGTAAGAATTCGTATGCTCCATTTAATCCTTTTATTAAATCAAGAAAAGGTACTGTTAATCAAGATTGGAAGGTTATCTTGAATGGATAAAAAAATACTGAAGGACGTTATTTATTATCTTTCGGATAAGCAGGGATTTGTTGCTTCTGTAATAGAAAAAGATTTTCATTTAACCAGAATTCTTAATGGAGTCAATAAATATTTAAGTACTGATATCGTGTTTAAAGGTGGAACGCTTTTAAACAAAGTGTATTTGGATTATCACAGGTTGAGCGAGGATCTTGATTTTGCATATCGAAGAGACGCTGATCTATCGACGCGCGGGAAACGATCAAAAGCCATAATGCCTATACGTGAAAAAATACCAGCATTTTTGGATATGTTGGAACTCACCAGTAATAATCCCCAAGGAAAGGGATTTAATAACTCAACGCAGTACCTTTTTAATATTCAGTATCAATCTGTTTTGTCAGACAAAAAGGAAAATATTAAACTCGAGATTTCTTTAAGACAGCCTCCGTTTCTTGAACCTGAGCGAGTAGCCATAAAACATTTTTTTCAGGATCCATTTACGGGGGAAGATTTGATTGAGCAGGGAAAAGTCTTGGCGTTATCGTTGGAAGAAAGCGTTGCGGAAAAATTAAAAGCCGCAATTTCAAGGCTTATGCCGGTAATTCGGGATTATTATGATTTAGGGCATTTTATCAGAAACGGGTTTGATTTTAATCGGTCAGATTTCTTGAAGATGGTTGATAAAAAGTTGTGTCTTGATGGATACGAAAGAGATTATTCGCATAATTTAGGTTTGTCGGAGCAGGTGATTAAAGAATTAAAAAGATCAATAAATGCAAATCTTGTTTTAATGATTCGAAAGGATGAGAAGTTTGATCTAGATGAGGTTCTGGTGTTTTTTAATGAACTTTTTAAAAATAGATAAAAAAAGATTTAAGGAAAATATTAACCTTTGATATGATTTTGCCGTTTGGGCTAGTTGGTTTCCTGGCAAAAGTTTCTAAAGTACTTGCAGATGAAAAAATACCAATATTTGCCATTTCCGCTTATTCTGCTGCCCCAGGAATTGCAGGAATTAAAAACACTTGGAAAATAAGTTCCAAGATTTAAAAAAGACAAAAAATCCCGCTAACATTAAATAAAAAAAAGGTCGAAAAAATTCTTAATTCAGTATATAATATTAAGCATAAAGAAGCTAAAAGTAGTATAACCGAACCAGAATCCTCTATACCACCAATATGGAAAGATAACTGACCTGGGTTCGGGAATAAACAAGATAAGCGAAAGTTTAAAAAAGAAAGGAGATGTCTAACATGAATACCTTAGGTTGGATGATAAGTGCGATTGTATGTATCTACATTGCTGTATGCTTTGGCAAGATAGCAGCCAAGCACGGTAAGAACCCGATTCTTTTTGGGATACTATCTATCATTTCGCCGATAAACCTGATTATTTTAGGTTACTGGGCATTCTCAGATTTTGAAAGCCAGAAAAAGGTGTGAGTGTTCGCAAGGGCGGAGAAATGGGAATTGCCGGTGATTGTCATTAAGAATCCTTGATTCCGTGAGTGTCAGGGGATGGGAAATAATAGGAAATAATAGGGACAGCTATTTTCATGAAGTAAAAATAATTAAAAAGAACTGTTTCCTTTAAAAGGTGCATTTTTATTTTCCACCCTAGGTGCATTTTAGTTTACCATTTCCAGTTGTTTGCCCATTGTTTTCACCTATAAGCACTATAATTTGTTGTGGCCTTATCTGTCGTGTTTACTGGGGTAAATTAAAGTCAGCAAGATTGACTTTGTAGTTAAAATATACTACAGTTGTATTAGTGAAAGAATGAAAAAATATGTGATATTTTAAATTTATATTTTGATTTTAAGAGAAAATAAAAATAAAGTCTATTTATTTTTAAAATTGATATTTAAAGAGGTGTAAAAATGGACAAACACACTTTTACTGCAGTTCTTCATAAAGAAGAAGAATTTTATGTTGCAGAATGTCCTGAAGTAGGGACTGTTAGCCAAGGACATACAGTTGAAGAAGCAATTGCTAATTTAAAAGAATCGACCGAACTATATCTTGAAGAATTTCCCTTACCTAATATTAGTCGTTCAATTTTAACTACTTTTGAGGTTGCTAATGTCTAAACTAACAAGGATGTCTGGTAAAGAGGCTGTAAGTACATTAAGGAAGGAAGTGGGGTCAGGCTTCACAGCTTCACATTGCCGGAATGACACCCAAATAATACCTAAAAATTATTATTATGCAATGCAACCATAAAATTATTTATGGTAGAGAATTACATAGAGGGATAATCATTTACTTTAAAACAGTATTTCTTATATTTCTGATCCATTTTAACTCTTCTTCTCGGGATAATCTTTTATCTTCTTCTGGCTTCTTTTTAAGAGTTGTTTTATCTGGTTTAACTATTTTACTTTCTGGTTGCACTTCTTCTGTTTCCATTATTTTTTCTTCCTCATCATTTTCTTCTCTATATAATTCCAGATTAAGATAATTAGCTTGTAGGGCAGTAATTAGCCAGCCGGCAGGATTTACTACATTTCTCTTTATCTGGAGAAGGTCTAATTTCTCCTCAATATCTTCTAAGGAATAATTTAAAATTATATTATCAATCGATTTTTTATCCAGATTTAATTTTTCCAATTCTTCTTTTATCCTTTCTGTTTTTATAGATTTTTTATTATCAGTAACTATTTTCTTGGGATTATCTTGATTGGAGGAAGGAGATTCTTCTGATATTCCGGAGATTACTTTTTCTTTCCATAGTTTTTACCTTCCTTTGAATAGTTTTTGGTTTGTACAAGTTTCGGGTTGCAAGTTGCAAGTTACAAGTTGAGATTGCTTCCCCTGCTTTCGCTGGGGCAGGCTTGCTTCTCTCCTCCAATGACAGAAAATATTTACTCCTCTACTTATAAAGAGCAAAAAGGAGGTAAAAATACAAAAGATTGGGAAAAAAATTTAAAAAAAAATCTAAAAGCAGTAGCAGCAGGGGAAAAATTACACCCTAATGTTGTTATTATTATATTATTATTGTTCTTGTTTGTTGTTGTTAGTGTGGAAAAATTCCACCAGGGGTAGTGGAGAATTTCCAGTAGGGTAGTGGAAATTTTCCACAAGGGGATAGGGGAATTTATGAAAGAATAATTGACAAGATTTTTTATATTGATATAATAATAGTATAACAAAAGTATAATAAATGTTATACAAAGGAGATAAATATGTCAAAATTAAGATTGACAGTTACTATTCCACATGAAGAGTATGAAAGAATAGAAGAAGAAAAAAAGAAGAAGGGTGTTAGCAGGAGCGCATTTGTACAGGAAATAATTAAATTCTTTTTTGCAAAAGAGGATGAACAATTTAAAATCAAAAAATATATTGATGGTTACAAGAGAATTCCAGAGAAAACAAATTATATAGCTCAACTTGAACAAGTTCAATTTGAAGCATTAGATAAGGAGTTTTAAGATGCATAAGGGCGAGGTTTGGTGGGCAAATTTACCGAGTCCTATAGGCAAGAGGCCGGTAGTTTTACTCTCCAGGGATGAGGCTTATTCTGTACGGAATGCTGTTACTGTTGCTGAGGTTACTTCTACGATACGCAATATACCTGTAGAAGTGAATCTCGGAACAGAAGATGGTTTACCTAAAAAGTGTGTAATAAATCTCGATACAATAATTACTATTAGAAAGGAGCTGCTTACAGAAAAGATAGCCGATCTTGCTCCAGAAAAGATTGATAAGGTCAATAAAGCTATAAAGTTTGCCCTTGATTTAAAATAATTTCTCTAAATATTAATCCTTAAAAAAGAAAGGAAAACGTTATTAGTGATAAATAGAATTAATTATAGAACCTGGCTAAACCCAGGTAAAAATAAGGAGAAAACGGGGAGGATATTTTGCTTACTGGCCCTTGTAGTGGTTATTCTGGCCTTTCCCGCCGCAGGGGCGTGCAATGCAACAGCGGCGGTAAAACTGGGTAACGAGGTCTTGCTGAAAAGCTATTACCACCTTATTGACGGCAAGAAGGTGGGATTGGTTACCAATCAAACGGGTGTGGACAGCCGGGGGATTAGTTTTATCGATATTTTAGCCGCCACCGAGGGAACGAAACTTGTCGCCCTTTATGGTCCCGAGCACGGTATCGACGGGACAGCCAGAGCCGGGGCGTGGGTGGAGTCCTACATACACCCCCGGTTCGGTATCCCTGTTTACAGTCTCTACGGCAGCACCAGGATGCCCACGCAGGCGATGTTGCAGGGAATTGACGTACTCCTCTTCGATATCCAGGATATCGGCGCCCGTAGTTATACCTATATGTCCACTCTGCAGTACTGCCTGGTTGCGGCGGGGAAGTACAAAAAACCGCTAATCGTCCTTGATCGCCCCAACCCCCTGGGAGGGTTGATCGTGGAAGGACCTGTGCTGGAAGACCCTTATAAATCCTTTTTGGGGGTGGACAACCTGCCCATGGCCCACGGCATGACCGCGGGGGAACTAGCCCGTTTCTTTAACCGCCATATCGGGGCTGCCCTGACCGTTATTCCCATGGAAGGTTATCATCGAGCTATGGCCTTCCATGATACAGGACTGCCTTTTGTGCAGACTTCTCCCAACATTCCAGATCTTGCCTCCGCTTATGGCTACATGGCTACCGGGTTAGGAGAGGGGACGGGTGTTTTCCAAGCTGATAAATTCCGCTGGATTGGCGGGAAAGGTCTTGATGCTGTCCGCTTTGCCGAACTGCTCAACGGAGCGGGGCTGCCCGGGGTGTTCTTTATCCCGGAAGCACGGGGAACGGCGGGGGGTGTGCGCCTGGAGATCCTCAATCCGTACTGCTTTAACCCGGCGAAGAGCGGCATTTACGCCCTGGCCTACGCCTTTATGCTGGGAGATTTTAAGGTTCCCAAGAGCACGTCAAACAATGTTGTCTCGTTCGACAAGATAATGGGGACCGATAAGATCGGCCGCTACCTGGAAGAAGGGCTCACCCCGCAGCAGATCGAAGCCTACTACACCCCCGCGCTGCAGCGCTTTAAGCAGGAGCGGGAGCAATATCTTCTTCCCCAATACAGGCCGAGTATCAGCGTGATGGTCAAGAAGGTTCCCTTCAGAAGTGGCGGTCTATTCCCCTAAATCGACGGGAAAAATTGACTCAGAAGTGTCAGGGATTGATTAGAATAGTATAAAAACATAGGAGTTATTTTTGCATCAAATGATAAAGAAAAATTATTTTAAGAATGGCAAAGTATATGTCTGGAAAGAAACTTTTGCCATAATTAAATCAAAGAAACCTTATCCCAAGGCATTTGCAAATATTACCGATAAGAACGAAACAACTGTGATTATAGAGCAATCTAAATATGATGAAAAAAATGTAATAGAAATTGAAAAAGATTGGAAAATATTAACATTTGATATGGTTTTACCCTTTGGGTTAGTTGGATTCCTGGCAAAAGTTTCTAAAGTACTTGCGGATGAAAAAATACCAATATTTGCTATTTCTGCTTACTCTACCGATCACATTTTGGTTAAAGAAAAAGATTTAATAAGAGCTAAAGAGAAGCTTAAAGAGCTCGGATGTACTATTGAAGATAAATAATATTATTTTCTCTTTAAAATATTGTATCTTATCTTTCTGATCCATTCTAATTCTTCTTCTCGGGATAATCTTTTCTTTTCTTCTTTTACTTTCTTTGGGGGCATTATTTTTTCTGGTTTTAATATTTTGTTTTCTGGTTGTATTTCTTCTGTTTCCATTATTTTTTCTTCCTCATCATTTTCTTCTCTATATAATTCCGGATTAAGATAATTAGCTTGTAGGGCAGTAATTAGCCAGCCGGCAGGATTTACTACATTTCTCTTTATCTGGAGAAGGTCTAATTTCTCCTCAATATCCTCTAAGGAATAATTTAAAATTATTTTATCAATCGATTTTATATCCAGATTTAATTTTTTCAATTCTTCTTTTACCCCCTCTTTCTTTAAAGATTTTTCATCATCAACATTTATTCTTTTAGGGTTATTTTGTTTTGGGGAAGGAGATTCTTCTGCTACCCCGGAGATAATTTTTTCAGTTTCTTCCGGTAATTTTTCTTTAGGAGGATAAAGAATATTTTCTTTATCTAATAAAATTATCTGATAAAGATTATGGTCATATCCTCCGGAGGAAGATTTTTGTTTTACTACTTTTTTGATTAGACCATATTCTATTAGAATATTGCGGTATTTAATTAAAGTCTTAGTGGTAGTGCCCATTCTTTTATTTAAAGTTTGAATGGAAGGCCAGGCGGTGTCTTTACCTTTATGGCAATAGCTTAAGAGCTGGAGATAAAGCATAGCTGGGCCAAGGCCGATGGTACTCACCCAGTGGGCTAAGAAGTAGTCCTGGATAGTGGTATATGGATTAGTTTTTTTAATTGGTATTTTTCTTTCCATAGTTTTTACCTTTCTTTGAATAGTTTTTATGAGATTGCCACGCTCTGATAAATCAGGGCTCGCAATGACATAAAATATTCCCTCTCTACTTATATAGATACAAAAAAGAGGTGAAAACGCAAAAGAGTGGAAAAAAAATTTGAAAAATTTTAGAAGCAGCAGCAACAGCAGCAGGGTAAAAATTATACTCTAATGTTGTTGCTGTTCTATTTGTTACTGTTATTATTTGTTGTTGTTAGTGTGGAAAAATTCCACTAGGGGAGTGGAGAATTTCCATTAGGGTAGTGGAAAAATTTCAGTAGGGGATAGAAGAATATTTACCTCATCATA
>JAKLPU010000156.1:0-2531 GCA_022013755.1 Candidatus Atribacteria bacterium
GATACGGAATAGCTCTATAATTTCCACAGAAGCTAATGCCGCCGTAGGTTCGTCCAGAATCAGCACATCGGAATGAAAAGAAAGAGCTTTGGCAATTTCAACCATTTGCTGCTTGGCAACACTCATATCCGCAACCTTCGTACGTGGGTTCAGCTTCAGGTGCAGCATATCGAAGATTTCCTGAGCTTTATCGTTCAGGGTATTTTCATCCAGTAGGATCCGTGCTCCCCAAACAGGTTCGCGGCCTATAAAAATATTTTGAGCTGCGGTCAGGTGGCGCATAAGGTTCAGTTCCTGGTGAACCATACTAATCCCAAGACGCTGTGCTGCCCGGGGGTTGGGAATATTCACTTCATTACCCTTATAAAAAATCCGCCCGTGGTCTTTTGAATATACTCCAGCGACTACTTTCATCAAAGTGGATTTTCCGGCACCATTTTCCCCGACCAGGGCATGCACTTCTCCGGTCTTTAATTCAAACCGGCATTTTTTAAGCGCATCTACACCAGGAAAAGACTTATCAATTCCCTCCATCAAGAGCAGTAGATCATCCATGGGTCATCCTCACCACCAAAGATTTCACTTTGAACACACACAAGTCTATGAAAATAATAATAACGGTATAATGATTAATTTCATTGATAAACAGCTATTTATATTGAGAGAGGCTGTTCATATCTTTTTGAACAGCCTCTCATCATTACAATATTTTAGTTTATTCGTTTTAGCTAAGGCGTTTCTATTTGTAGAGCAGCGCTGCAATCGCCGGGTCATCAATGTTGGTGCTGTCATACCAGTGGAAACCGGTGTCGATGAACTTAGGCAGT
This sequence comes from Candidatus Atribacteria bacterium, assembly GCA_022013755.1. GTDB lineage: Bacteria > Atribacterota > Phoenicimicrobiia > Phoenicimicrobiales > Phoenicimicrobiaceae > Sediminicultor. The sequence goes on from JAKLPU010000156.1 coordinate 828, forward strand.
GTTTCGCCTTTAATGGCTTTTATCGCCGCCTCAACACACTTGTAGCCAATACCGATGGGGTCCTGGGTGATTGCGCCGGCTAGAAGGCCGGATCTGATGGCCTCCATCTGCTGTTGACCGGAGTCATAACCGATGACAACAAGCTTGCCCTTCATTCCCAATTCTTGCACGGCATTCAGGACACCAATGATCGAGCCCTCGTTGGCGCCAAAGAAACCCTTTAATTCAGGGTTGCCCTGAATTATAGCTTTGGCCAGGTCAGTTGACTTCAGATGATCCCCACCGCCATACTGGGTGGCGACAATGGTGATGTTCGGATATTTTTCCGTAATTCTGTCGGTAAAGCCCTTGACGCGATCGATACCGGTGCGGCTGGTCTGGTCATGCGCGATAACCGCCACTTGGCCGGCTCCGCCGATCAGTTCTGCCATTTTATCAGCTGCCAATGCGGCCGCGGCAATATTATCAGTAGACGCTGTACTCAGTGGAATGTCACTGTCAACGCCGGAGTCAAAACCGATCACGGGGATACCCTTTTCCTTTGCCTGCTCAAGCAGGGGAATGGCAGCTTTTGAGTCAACGGCGGCAAAGCAAATCGCGTCAGGATTCTTGTCAATAGCGACCTGCAGCATATCCATCTGCTTATCAACCTGGGATTCGTTCTCGGGTCCTTCAAATGTGATGGTCACATCAAAGTCTATGGCAGCTTTTTCAGCCCCGGCCTTAACTGCCAGCCAGAATTGGTGTTGGAAGCCCTTTGAAATTAAAGGTATGTAGAGTTTTTTTGCCTGTGCTCCTGCAAAAGAAACCACAGCTGAGATAAGAATTGCGATTAAAACTATCGTTAGTATAAATTTTTGTTTTTTCATTTTATTTACCTCCTTTTTTTGTATAAAATGAAAACAATATAATAATATCTTACCTATTTTTTATTTTTTTGTCAAGACATCGAAGTTTTAAAAATCCTTCTTTTTGTGAAATTATTTTAAATTGTCTATTGCAATTGAAGATGAGAGATTTAGAAGTTTGGGGAGTCCCCTCTTATATTGTGGATATTTGGGAGAAGAGTCATTCTCCTTACCTGCTGCCGGTTCAGGAAGAGGCGGTGAGGGATTTATGTTGTCTGGATTTTTTTTATTCTTCCTAATCTTAAATTAGGTAAATAAAAACTAAACAAAAAGTAAACAAAAAGTAAACAAAAAACTTAGTACAGGAAATTTTTTTTATGTTGTAATTAGATTAGCCGTTAATGACTATTTTCGATGAAGGAGAAACTATATATGGATAAAGAAAAACCAAATAGACAAACCAAATCATCCAAAGAAGGCTACATCATTGTCCCCAACTACTTCTTAAAGAAATGGGTCAGGGTATTAGGGGTAGGCCCTGTCGTACTCTATCAGGAACTGCTTACTTACTGCCATAAAGAAAAGTATATTGCCTGGCCTACCATAGATTCCCTTTGTGAACAGATGGGGATAGCTAAAACTACCTTACTCAGATATCAGAATACCCTGATTAAATTTGGTCTGATTAAAAATATAACCAAGAGTAAATCTACTACCGGCCATTATAAAAATAATATCTATCAGATTATCTCTCTTGAAGAGCTATCAAAGCATTCGGATCCGGACAAAATAATAGATTTTATTGGTAGCAAAATGAAACCTGATTGGTATCAAAATGATACCTATGTTGGTAGCA
>JAKLPU010000157.1:0-6360 GCA_022013755.1 Candidatus Atribacteria bacterium
AAATAGACTGGAGTGATAAAGGTGAAAAGGTTTATAATCTAATCAGAGGAACCATTCCCTTCCCCGGTGCCTATACCTATTATCAGGGTAGAAAACTGAAAATTACCCGGGCAAGATTTCTGGATGATTATCAGGATGAAGCAGACACAGGTTCTTCCAAACCCGGAATGGTAGTTAAAACTGAAAAAGATAGTATTTTAATCTCTACCGGGGATAAGGGAATGATAAAAATATTAAGGCTGATTCCTGCCGGCTCAAAAGAATTAACCGCGAAGCAGTTTGTTAATGGCTATAAAATCAAAGTAGGAGATGTATTAGGTTAGGAGGTTTTTATGTTTTTTTTCGACAGTACTATAATTATTTTAATACCGGCCATAATTTTAACCCTCTATGCCCAATACAAGGTTAAAACAACCTATTTAAAATATTCAAAAATATTAGCCAAAAACGGGTTAAGCGGGAAGGAAACAGCCGAGGAACTGTTATTACGAAACAATTTGAGCAATATTAAGATAGAACCGATAGAAGGCCGCCTTTCGGACCACTATGACCCCAGACAGAAAAAATTAGCCCTCTCCAAAGAAATATACTACGGTAAATCATTAGCTGCCCAGGGAATTGTAGCCCACGAGATCGGTCATGCCCTTCAGGATGCCAAAAATTATTTTCCGCTCTCCCTTCGCAGTAATTTGGTACCGATCACCAATATCGGCTCCAGTATGGCAGTTCCCCTGTTTTTAATCGGTTTTATCTTCAGTTTTCCCGCCCTGATGGATATCGGCATTATCGCTTTTTCCTTAGCAGTCCTGTTTCAGTTAGTCACTTTACCGGTCGAATTTAATGCCAGCAAGAGAGCGATAAACCTGTTGGTTGGGGCAAATATTGTTTCGGATACAGAAGAAATTAATACCATTAAAAAAGTTTTAAATGCTGCGGCATTAACCTATGTGGCTGCTGCCTCGGTGGCAGTCTTTCATCTGTTACGGCTTATCGTGCTGAGAAATAGAAGATAGAAGGGAAATAAAATAAACCGGGTCTATGAAAAAAATAGAAGTTGATCCCATAAGAGAAACCATACTAATTATTTTGGTAAAAATTGATTCCAAACAGGGCTACATCAATATTCTGTTAAGCAAATCATTGGATAAAAAGAAAATTTCCACCAGAGACGCCGCCTTTATCACCGAAATAACCTACGGAGTGGTAAGAAACCGGGATAAATTAGACTGGGCTCTATCGCAATTTTCTGCTAAACCTCTATCGGAAACAGCAGTATTGATTAGAAATATATTAAGAATGGGTGTTTATCAGCTGCTATTTTTAAACAAAGTTCCTGATTATGCGCTATGTAATGAATCGGTCCAATTAGCAAAAAAATACGGGAATCCCGGGATAGCTAAATTTGTAAATGGGGTTTTAAGAAATATTATTCGAAACAGAGAGAATATTCGCTGGCCGGATAGGGAAAAAGAAACCGCTCTGTATATTTCTACGATTTATTCACACCCCCTGCAGATAGTCGAGCGTTGGTTAAAAAGATTTGGCTTTGCCGATACGGTTGCAATATGTAAGGCGAATAACAAGATACCAACTTTAGTAATTAGAACGAATACCCTGAAGTTATGCCGCTCTGATTTAAAAGGGATTTTAGAAAAAGAGAATATTTCAGTAAGAGAAGGGCTGTTTACCGAAGAAGCACTGCAGGTTAAAGGACTTGCTAATATCACTAAATTTCCTGCTTACCGGGAGGGCCTATTTCAGATTCAGGATGAAGCATCGATACTGGTTTCCCATCTGCTCGACCCTTCATCCGGTGAATTGGTAATCGATGTTTGCAGTGCTCCGGGAGGGAAGACCACCCATCTTGCCCAGTTGATGGAAAACAAAGGCAGTATCCTGGCAATGGACAGCAATCAATCAAGATTAATAACGGTAAAAAATAACTGCCGGAGATTAGGAATCGATATAGTAAAGACCCGGCAGAATAATGGCACTATATTAGCTGAAAAATACCTAAAGGTAGCAGATAAAATTTTAATAGATGTTCCCTGTACCGGCTTGGGAGTGATCAGGAGAAAACCTGATTTGAGATGGCAAACTTATGATGCAAAAAGATTTGAACGGTTGACCAAACTGCAGGAGAAGATATTGGACATCACTTCTAATTACCTGAAAATCGGAGGGAGATTAGTCTATTCTACCTGCAGTACCGAACCGGAAGAGAACGAGGAAGCAGTAAGCAGATTTTTGGAGAAACATCCTAATTTCGAGTTAGAGGATTTAAGTAAATTTATAAAAGAGCGAAAATTACCGGTCTACGATTCAGATCAGCACAACCAAAATAAATTTATTCAGATACTCCCCGGGTTTTCTAATTCGGATTTAGATCTGGATGGATTCTTTATGGCAAAAATGGTAAGAAAAGGGTAGGGTTATAAATGGATTGGATAGGGAAAATTTTTCGTTTTATCTTTAAATCATTTCTCACCCCGGCTTTCGTAATTTTTGCAGTCATTGCCGGCGGAGTCTGTGCCTTTCTGGTATTCCAAAACGTGTTTGATGTTTCCGATACCGTAGTCCCCTCGGTAATCGGTGATGAATTGAATATTGCTCAGGAAAAATTGTATGATGCCGGGCTAAAGATTTATGTCTCCGGCGAGGAATTTAACGAAGGAATCTCTCAAAATAAAATCATCACCCAGGATCCGGCCAGCGGGGCGAAAGTAAAAAAGAACAGAGAAATTTATGTGGTAGTAAGCAAAGAGAACAAGGTTATTGCCTTAAACATTCCCGACCTCAGAAATAAAGAGCTGGAAGAAGCCATGGCTCTTATCGAAGAAGACGGTCTGATTTTAGGCAGAGTCACCTACACCTATCATTTTTCCGTCCCTGAGAACGTGGTTATTGCCCAAACCCCTGAACCTGGAAATATAAATTCAAGCAGTAAAGAAGTCAATATCTTAGTCAGCAAAGGACCTTACTAGTCAAAATAGCGTTTAGCGTATAGCGTATAGCGGGTAGTAGGGTTCGGAGTTATTTTGTAGGGGCACAATGAATTGTGCCCCTACAAAATCGAGGAGGAACATCAATTGAAAGAAAATTCATTAAAATACTGGCTGGCCTGGAATAAAATATCAGATATAGGTCCAAAAAGATTTTACAAATTACTTGAATACTTTGGCTCTACCGATACTGCCTGGCAGGCGAAATCGGGAGAAATATCCAAAGTACTGAATTTGAGCCCAAAAATATCCTCCAGGCTCTTCGAAGAAAAAAACAATATCATTCCCGAACAGGAATTAGATTTAATACATAAAAATAAAGTCAATGTATTTACTATAGAGGATGCTCTATATCCCGAAAATCTAAAAACTATACATTATCCTCCTCCGGTTTTATATTTTAAAGGCACTGTCGTAGAGTCAGACAAAAACTCTATCTCCATCGTGGGTACAAGAAAAGCCACCTACTACGGAAAGATGGTAGCCGAAAAATTAAGCAAAGATTTAGCTTTAGCCGGATTGACCATAATTAGCGGAATGGCTCGGGGAATAGATACAGCCGCCCATAAAGGCGCACTTTCAGTAAATGGCCGCACTATTGCAGTATTGGGTTGCGGTATTGACCATATATATCCTCCCGAAAATAGAAGGCTGGCTCAAGAGATACAAGAATCAGGAGCAATAATAAGCGAGTTTCCTCTTTCTACTCTGCCGGAAAGACAGAATTTTCCCCGCAGGAATCGTATTATCAGCGGATTAAGTCTGGGAACGGTGGTAGTGGAGGCAGCTGAAAAGAGCGGTGCTCTAATCACTGCCGATTTCGCCCTCGAACAGGGCAGGGAAGTATTTGCAATTCCCGGTAATATAAACTCTCCGTTATCCAACGGTTCGCACAATTTAATAAAACAGGGAGCAAAATTAGTAGACAATTATCAGGATATCTTAGAAGAAATTCATATAGCGCTTCCTCAAAAAACAGCTGAAAAAGAGATGGTTAAAGAAAATACTTCTCTAACTGAAGAAGAAAAGATAATTTACCGGTTAATTACCAAAGAACCTATCCAAATAGATGAAATTATTGGAGCAAGCAAACTTTCCGCCGGTAAGGTAAGCGAGATACTACTAAACCTCGAACTAAAAGACCTAATAAAAGAGATCGAAGGAAAAAGATTTATCAAACTATAATTTCCACAGTAATCTCCTCCCCCTCCTCGTAAACCAACCCAACAATCCAATAAAAAATAACAAAACTTTATTGCTATAAATAAAATCATTTAGTATAATGTAAAAGTCGGGGCGTAGCGCAGTTTGGTAGCGCACCTGAATGGGGTTCAGGGGGTCGGAGGTTCAAGTCCTCTCGCCCCGACCAGAATATTTACTTAAAAGCCGCCTTAATTCCCACATTCCCACTTGACATATTTCCCACTATAGATTATATTGTATGAAGAGGTGAGTAAAATGAAAACTAAGAAAAAAGAGTTCATTAATCATATTGATGGAAAATTTATATCTGCAGGTACAAGAACCATTGATTCTAAAAATAGAATAACCCTAGGTGAAAAAATTACGAAATTAATTAGTACTCAGACTGAAGCGGATAAGTTTCAGATTTTCTTTAATGAAGAAGGTGATATTTTACTAAGACCTATGGTATCTATTCCCATTAGAGAAGCATGGATTTATCAGAATCCTCAAGTCTTAAAGTCAATTCGTCAGGGATTAGCTGAAGCAAAACAAGAAAAGACCGAAAAGGTAGAAAATTTGGAAGAATTTCTGGAAGATTTATGAAATTTATATTAAATTTTACTCATAAAATTCCAAGCATCCCGGTTTACAAACCCATATATACTATTCACTTCAAGGACCAAATGGCGAAAAAGTCTTTGAAGCTTATGCTGAACAGAGTACTTCAGCAGCATATAGAGTTTTCTTTTATTATGGTCCACGTAAAGGCGAACTTACAATTTTTGCAATTATTCCTCATCCTTAATGAATAAGTTAACCAAAAGTGCCAGGCACCTTTGGTTAACTTTTCTTATTCCCTCCACCTGGTTCTTCTGGTAGGTCGGACATCCAGATGCAAAAAGTTCTTCTTCTCATAGAATCCGATCCCGGCAAAATCTATCTCTTCAGCATAACCTAAAAGTTCGATCAGATTGATATCTTTTACCTTGATATCTGCTGCCAGCCCGATACAGTGGTAGCTGTTGGCTACACCTCCTACTTTCTGGTTATATTTAAAGCAACGGTATCCGGAGGTAATAGACACCGGCCTTTCCAAAACATCCCTTAATTCCACTAATTTGGCAAGCAGCTTGGGATGCAGCATAGCCAGATTACAGCAGGGACAGGCAAATTCGGATAATTTAAAATGTCTGGCTACTTTTAGATTATTGATACTATTTAGCATTTGCATGTGCACAAACTCCTTTTACAATCTCCTCCCCCTTGAGGGGGGAGGATTAAGGTGGGGGTGATATACTAACGACTAGTCATGAGTGACTGCTGGACCATTGCTTTATCCTTTATTAATTTCTTCTTCAACAGGACATCATAAGTCTGCTGGTTAATCTTCCCCACATTGGCTTTCATTATAGTCTTTACTGCCTTCTCTTCACTCTTTCTTAAACTGATATTCTTATCTGCTAATATCTCAATTAACTTCTTCCAGGCAACATCCCATTTTTGGCTGCCACTTCCTATCCCCAGCTCTTCTTCTGCCCAGAGCATGGCAGAGAGGATAGCCTCTTTAATGGTACTGGCTCTATCTTCTCCCAATTTGTTTTTTAGGAAACTGTAAAAGATAGAGACGAGAGATAATAGCAGGGCATTGAGTAGATATTTACTTAAGATTGCTTCTAACATGGATTTCCTCCTTTCAGTCGAAAATAGTTGCAAGTTGCAAGGGGTAGGGGCGTATCGCTATACGCCCCTACCCTCCGAGTTAATTAACCAGCAAACCAGCTAACTAACTAACCAACTAACCGCTAATGGGCAGTAACCCATTAGCTTTACACATCCATAACATCAGTAGACTTGTAATCAAGGATTCTTGCATTAACTTTGGCTACTAAGTCATTACCATTATTATGGAAGATGTTCTTGGCGATGATCGTATCCATCACTCCTTCAACAGCGACATCCTGAGCTGCAAAGTCAGCATAATCTCCATCATCTACATTCTTGGGGTTATTCAGGGTTAGATTTATGGTTTTAGCTGCACTATCTCTAAACTGCATATACAGTCTCTTGTAACTGGTTACTTCTCCTAATTCGGTTGGCATTTATTTTTTCACCTCCTTCTTTGAGGATTTACCAGTAGGTAAATCCGTTATTAGTTTTCGGTTTTTGGTTTGCG
>JAKLPU010000158.1:0-8421 GCA_022013755.1 Candidatus Atribacteria bacterium
CTGCCTCAAAAAGTTGAGTTATAAAAGAGTCTTCTAAGTTATATTTTTTTACATGTTGAGTAACTGGACAAAATTTGGAACAAGTAGAACATTTAAAGCAAACCTCAATTGCTTTACTTTTTTTCGTAATTTCGTTCTTTTCGTATTTTACCCGTAGAACTTTCATTTTTTTCCTCCTGATTGAAAAAAGTTTCTATTTTAAACTAATAAATATAAAAAAGTTCTAAATTCAGTTAAAGGCAGACTAGAAATTGTCTAATCTGCCTTTAACTTCCATTTATAAATAATCTAGAAAACTCTAATAAGTTTCTTTTCTTTTCGCTATTTTCCTTTTTTTTCTTATCATTAAATATTTTTCATTAAAATTATTTAATACTCTATCTTATTCATTTCAACATAGAGAGAAGTAGTCTCACCGGCATATACCCAAATATCTTCTACCCAGGTTCTATATCCATCCATAATTAGAGTAATTTCATATTTCCCTTCTTTAATTTCCTCCAATATTTTTGGTTGAGAAGAAAGGGTTGCTACCTTATAGGTTCCATTTATAAATATTTTGGCTCCACTTATATTACAATAAACAGCAATAGAGCCATTATAGTTGATTTCGGGAACTAAGTAAGCAGAGACCATATAAGTTTGGTTGGTTGCAACCATGATGGTGCTAATCCAATCCTGATAGCCATCTTTGGTGATTAACAATTCGTGGTAACCCTGCTTAACATTCTTTAATTCTACTGACTTGTTAGCGGAAGTTGTTTTCTGGTAATTTCCATCTAAATAAATCTTGGCATTACCCTGATTGCAGTAAATAGAAATCGAACCATATACAGCTAAAGGAATTAAATCAGCAGACACTGTAGTAGTCCGAGAAGGTGAAAATGAGACATAATTACTCCAATCCTGATAACCTGCCATTACTAACTTAATATGATGCTGGCCAGAGGTAACTCGGTCTAAATTTAAAGGAGTCACCCCTTTATAAACATTATCCAGATATACCTTTGCCCCCTGGGGTTGGGAAGTTACTATAATCCTTCCATAATAAGTGGGAGGTGGAGGCGGCGGCGGAGTAATTGGCCTTACCATATAACTTAATAGATTACTCGAAACCCAGGCAGTAGGAGGTAGGGATACTATTATGCCCTTAAAGGTTTGGGTTTGTTTTTTATAATCTGGGCTCACTTCGGGCATAAATTCTTTAGAGATTAGATTCTCTTCCTTTTCGTTAAACGTTATTGGCCTGGTAGTGGCAAACCCCTGAACATATTCAATCCCCGGTCTGGAGTTAGGATCAATTATTCCTTCAATAGATTTAGTTTCTCCCGCTCTTACAAAATTATGTGGTGAATACTGATTGGGGAAGATAATTTTCACTCTTCCTTCAGCATCATAGTTGTAAAGTTTTACATAAGAATCCTGAGAAACCTGGAAAAAAATTTTAATCTTCTCTCCGAACGCATAGGTAGCCCCCCGCTCTTTATCCAGCCATAATCTAAGAGAAAATGGTGGATGAGGATTGATAATTTGAATGCTTTTCATCTTTTCGATTTCCTCTGGGCTGGGGCTTTGAGCAAAATTAATTCCGCAAATACTCAACCAAAGAAACAATATTAAAGCAATAAAAATGCAGGCAAATATTTTTCCTCTCTTTTTAAACAATATACTTCTTAACATCTTTAAAATCCTCCTTTTTTTAGTCGTAAGTTTCTCACTACTAACATACCTACTTTCTTTTATATTATATCATAGTTACAATCAAAAAGTAAATAAAAGTAATAGATACAAGGCGCACGATGCATCATGCCCACAGAAAAAGTTAGGTAACAATATAGCGAGGGGACAATTCATTGTGCCCCTACAATCCAGCTATAACCAACAAATTCAAATTTAAATAACCGCTTCAAAAAAGGTCTTATAATTAACCTCTGCTCAATAAAGTCGAATTTTTTTGACTTTTCCTAATATATATGTTATCTTATTAAAAAATTTAATATTTGTACCTCACTTTTTTCTTAAGTGAGGTAGAGGCGCGAGCAATAATCAGTACTGGTGATGAGATGAGCATCTTTGATTTGCCAGGAAAGGTATTCTCGCCGAAACGTAAAGATAACAGCTCTAATCTTTATGCTGGGCTTATGGTTAAAAACCATAAGACTGTCATCAGAATCTATGCCCTGGTTTCTGGTGGAGCGCTATCTCATCTGATGAGAAAAATGGGAATAAATTTAATTGTTAGATTAATTTCAGGCAATTGATGAGCATAGCGTTTATCAATTGCCTTTTTTATTTATGAATTTAGAGATTGCTTCGTCGTCGATGCTCCTCGCAATGACATTTTGCTATTAGCATACATATTTATAGGAGGAATAAATGAATAATCAAAGTAAAATAATATCTCAAATTAATAGAGTTGGCTTTTCCCTGAATAAATCCGGAAATTTAGAATTTGACCGATGTGAACTTGTAAAATTAGCCCAAAAATACGGAACCCCCTGTTATATCTTTTCGGAAAATATAATTAGAAGAAAATGCCGCCAATATACTTCTGCTTTTACTAAAAGAAACATTGATTTTGAAGTAATCTATGCTGGTAAAGCCTTCCTGGTTAAAGCAATGTGTAATATTTTAAAGGAAGAGGGTTTAGGCCTGGATGTTTCTTCTGGCGGAGAATTATATACTGCCCTTTCAGCAGGATTCCCTCCGGATAAAATATTTTTCCATGGGAATAATAAATCCAAAGTGGAAATAGAATTTGCTCTTAAAGAAAAAGTTGGCACCATGATGGTAGATAGCGAATATGAACTAGACTTGATTGACCAGATTGCAGAAAGTTTAAATACAGAAGTGAGAATAATTCTCCGAGTAACACCGGGGATAGATACCCATACCCATAAATATATTCAAACCGGACAGGTAGATTCAAAATTTGGAATCAATATTGACCAGGTGCCCAGTTTTATGAAAAAAGTTTTATCTAAAGAACATATTAGCTATAATGGTTTACATTTTCATCTTGGCTCACAAATTTTTGATCTATCTCCTTATGTTCTCGCTATTAAAGAAATGGTAAAACTGATAGGAAAGATAAAAGATCTAGAGGGAGTGGATACCCTGAATTTAAATTTAGGCGGAGGATTGGGGGTAAAGTACTTGGAATCTGACTCGCCTCCTTCTATAGAAAATTTTGTAAATTTAATTGTTGATAATGTAGAAAATGAGGTACGAAAAAACAATCTAATGATGCCCAAAATTTTAATAGAACCGGGCAGGTCTATTGTGGCTGAAGCGGGTATCACTCTTTATACTATCGGTAATATAAAAGAGATACCGGGGATTAGAAAATACCTTATTGTGGATGGCGGTATGGCTGATAATCCTCGACCCATCCTTTATGAGGCAAAATATGAAGGTGTTTTAGTAAATAAAGTAAATAGTAATCTGTCTGAGGAAGTGGTAACTATCGCCGGAAAATGCTGTGAATCAGGAGATATTCTAATTAAAGATTTAAAACTTCCCTCGGCTTCTCTCGGAGATATTTTAGCAGTATTCACCACTGGGGCATACCATTATTCTATGTCCAGCAATTATAATCGGCTTCCGCGGCCAGCGGTTGTCCTGGTAAATCAAGGAAAAGATGATTTAATTGTAAAAAGAGAAACTTATGCTGATATTGTAAGAAATGATACTAAGCCAGAATGGTTCAAATAAAAAATAATGTAAAGGTAATATTTATGAGAATAATAGTAAAATTTGGCGGAACCAGTGTTCAGGATCCTGAAAGAATTAGAAAAGCCGCTCAATCAATCATTCAACAAGCAAAAAAAGGATATGAAATAGTAGCGGTTGTTTCAGCAATGGGGAATACCACAGATACTTTAACTTCTTTACTTAAAGATTCTGTTAAAGATCGTATTGAGGATAGAGATTATGCTGATTTTGTTTCTATGGGAGAGCGGATAAGTGCCAGAGTTCTTGCAGCAACTATTAAATCTATGGGATTTTCTTCGAAATATTTTGACCCCGCAGATAAGGATTTTCCTATTATTACTGATTCAAATTTTAACCAAGCTAAAATTCTTTCTCAAGAAAGTAAAGAAAAATGCCAAAACATTATTAAACCTTTACTCGAAAAAAAACTTATTCCTATAGTATGTGGTTTTTTAGGTAGAAGCTGTGAAGATGGAAGTATAACCACCCTTGGCCGGGGCGGCAGCGATATCACTGCTTTTGCCCTGGGAAACTTTTTAGAAGCTGACGAAGTAATAATCGTAACTGATGCAGTGGGAGTATTGAGTGCTGATCCCCGGATAATAAAAGAACCCGTAACTATAAAGAAAATAAGCGTGGAAGAGATGGGAGTTCTTGCTGAAGGTGGAGCAAAAGTTTTACATCCACAGGCCTTAAAATATAAAACGGATAGAATGAAAGCAAAGATAATTCACTTTCAGAACGGAAACTTAGCAGCAGAAGGTACAGAGATAATAGGGGCTTTTAAAAGTAAATTAACTCTTTTTAAAGAAAAACTGACTATGTTAACTATCCTGGGAACGGAAATTTTTAATACGCCCGGGCTATTAAAAAAAATAATTACCCCTGTTTCCGATAATCATATTAGTCTGTATGGTGTCTCTATCGGTACAAAACATATTGGAATCTATGTTATGGAGAATTATACCCAGCAATCTTATGATCTAATTCATCCTATTGTAATTGAAGATGAGAAATTAAAATCAGTTACTTTAAAAAATGATATTGCATTAATTATTGCCAGAAGCAGAGATTTTATTGAAACACCGGGTATTATTGAAAGAATTACCCATCCTCTGGCTCAAAATAATATAAATATAATCGAAATGACTACTATTAAAACAGATATTTTAATCTTTTTAGAATGGAAAGATAGGGAATTCGCTTGCCAAATAATAGACAAATCATTGGAAGAGGCAGGAATTGTGGTAACCAATTGAATTTGGCCTATAGAATACAGTGATAGGTAATGCGTAATGAGTAATGAGTAACTTGTAGGGGCAGACCTTGTGTCTGCCCATCATAAGTCAGAATCCAGAATAAAATCGTATCTTGTATCTCGTACTTTAGCGTAGAGTGTATACAATTAGTTACCTGGTTAATACAAGTAATAAGTTTTAAATTTTAGATAAAAGGGTAGGGGCGTATTGTGCTATACGCCCGCATAATGGTAGAGGCACGGCGTGCCGTGTCTTCTCTATTTATCACGACAACGCCGTGATGCTACTTATGACCAAATGACTGATAACCGTAAACTGATTTTCTTTATCTAAAAACTATAAACTAAAAACCAAAAACTAACTAACGACTATTCACTATTCACTAACGACTAAATAAAAAAGGAGGAATAAAAATGTTTAAAGGATCTCTTGTAGCTATGATCACCCCATTTACAAAAAATGATGAGGTCGATGAAAAAGGAATAAAAGAATTGGTGGAGTTTCATATCAAAAATGGAACCAATGGTATTGTCCCCTGTGGCACTACCGGGGAATCGCCTACTCTTTCTCATGAGGAACACAAAAAAGTAGTGGAGTTAACCATAAAAGCAGTAGCGGGAAGAGTCCCGGTAATTGCCGGAACAGGTTCAAATTGTACTAAAGAAGCCTTGGATCTAACTTCTCATGCCAAAGAAGCAGGGGCAGACGGTGCTCTTATAATCACCCCTTATTATAACAAACCAACTCAAAAAGGATTATATCTGCATTTTAAAAAGATAGCGGAAGAAGTAGATATTCCAATTGTAGTCTATAATGTCCCTTCCCGAACCGGAGTTAATATGTTACCTGAAACTTTAGCAGAATTAGCAGAATTAAAAAATATTGTGGCAGTAAAAGAAGCCAGTGGAAATTTAGATCAGATGACCCAGATAGTTGAATTGTGCGGAGACAAAATCACCCTTCTCTCCGGAGATGATAAATTATTACTTCCTGTGCTATCCATAGGAGGAAAAGGAGTAATCTCGGTGGTAGCCAATATTATCCCTCGGGATGTTTCCGATATGGTTAGAGAATTCGAAGAAGGAAATTACCAGAAAGCTAAAGATATTTTTTTATTTAAAGTTTATCCCTTAAGCAATGCTATGTTTTACGAAACTAATCCTATCCCGGTTAAAACCAGTGCCCGGCTAATGGGGCTGCCTTCTGGTAGTTTACGGTTACCTCTGTCTCCTATGAGTGAAAATAATCTATTAAAATTAAAAGCAGATTTAATTAAATTTGGTTTACTGGAGGGATAAGATTATGATTAAAGTGATAGTATGCGGCGGTTGTGGAAAGATGGGATCGAAAGTTGCTCAATTAATATACCAAAATAAAGATATGGGATTGATAGGAATAATTGAATCCCCTTCTCATCCTGATATAGGAAAAGATTGGGGAATGTCTCTCGGTTTAGGAAAAACTGGTATAATTGTTAAAAATAATCTGGAAGAAATAATCCCGGTTACTGATCAAATAGTTGAATTTACTAACCCTCAAGTATCCATTCAACATTTGAAAATTGTCTCTAAATATAAAAAAGCTATGATTATAGGAACTACCGGGTTCTCCTCAGAAGAAATTGAAACAATTAATAAATTAGCCCAGGACATTCCTTTTCTTCTCTCGCCAAATATGTCTTTAGGAGTAAATTTACTCTTTAAACTTGCTGCTGAAACTGCTGCTGCTTTGGGTGATGATTACGATATAGAAATTGTAGAAGCCCATCATCGTTTCAAAAAAGATGCCCCGAGCGGAACGGCGAAAAAATTAGCCCAACAAATTGCTAAAGCCAAAGGAATAAATCTGGATGAAGTGGTAATCGGTATCCACTCGATTCGAGGAGGGGATATTACCGGTGAACATACGGTGATGTTTACTGCCTTAGGTGAGAGATTAGAATTAACCCATAAGGCCCACAGCCGCGATACCTTTGCCTATGGTACCATTCAAGCCATAAAATTTATGGAAGGCAAATCTGCTGGATTTTACGAAATGAAAGATGTACTGAAGATTTGAAAAACAGTAATAAGTAATGAGTAATTTGTAGGGGCAGACCTTGTGTCTGCCCATGACGAAAGGAATAGAAATATAGACTAGAATATAGCGAAAAGCTGAAAGCGCAAAACGTAAAACTATAACGCAAAATTTAAAATCAAAAGAAAAGCTTTTGAATTTTGGGTTTTGAATTGTGGTTTTTCGCTTTTCGCTTTGCATTTTTAGTTTTTATCGCGTAATCAAAAATCACCTTCGGTATACATTTTGTTTAAAAAATATAAAAGAAAATTGTAAAGGGAAAAATCATTATGAAAATAGATTTTGTTAAAATGCATGGATTAGGGAATGATTTTATTTTAATCGATTGTTTAAGTAAACCATTGGGCGATTCTTCATTACTTTCTTATCTGGCAAAAAAACTTTGTAATCGTAACTTTGGAATTGGTGCGGATGGACTAATACTTATCTTGCCCTCATCTAAGACAGATTTAAGAATGAGAATTTTTAATTACGATGGCAGTGAAGCCCAGATGTGTGGAAATGGAATTAGATGTTTCGCTAAATATGCCTACGAAAATAAATTGGTTTCAAAAAATAAATTCACCGTAGAGACCTTAGCAGGTATTATAACTCCTGAACTAATATTTAAAGGTAAAGAGATATCAGGAATTAAAGTAGATATGGGTATTCCTAAATTAGAGAGAAGAGAAATTCCTATGGAAGGAGAAGATACTCCCACAGTTGTAAATGAAACATTGAAGATAAATCCAGAGCAGACTTTTAAAATCACCTGTGTCTCTATGGGAAATCCTCATTGTATAACCTTTGTCAATGATGTACAATCTATATCAGTAGATGAAATAGGCCCAAAAATTGAAAATCACCCCCTCTTCCCTGAAAAAACCAATGTAGAATTTATTCAAGTTTTAAATAAACAAGGGATAAACTTCAGAGTATGGGAAAGAGGAGTTGGAGAAACTTTGGCTTGTGGAACCGGAGCATGTGCAGCTCTAGTAGCTGCAGTTTTGAATAAAAAAACCGATCGGGAAGCTACAATTCACTTACCGGGAGGAGATTTAGATATCCGATGGGCTGATAATGGACATGTTTATATGACTGGACCAGCAGAGTTGGTATTCAGGGGAGAAATGGAAATTTAATTTGCCAATTTGCCAATTAAATCTAGTTGGTTGATTAATTGATTAGTAAATAATTGGTAAAGAAAACAGGATTTGAAAAATAAGATAATATCATAGTACAATTTTCTAAAATTTTAATAGAAAGGAATTTTATTGATGAAGATAGCACAAAGAATAGAAACTATCCCCCCTTATCTATTTGCAGAAATTGATAAGAAAAAAGAAGAAGCTATTAAAAAGGGAGTAGACATTATTAATTTAGGTATTGGTGA
>JAKLPU010000159.1:0-3584 GCA_022013755.1 Candidatus Atribacteria bacterium
CATTTATTATTGGTTCTTTAGAAGCAGGTATTGTTGCTGCAGGCCTTTCTGGTTTCTGGACACAATTTGTTTGCGGGGTTTTAATAATAGCTTCAGTAACTATTCATACCTTAGCAAAGAGAAGAAAATAGGGTATAGATATAATGTAATATTATGAAGTAAAAGGGAGTGATATAAAATTTAAACTATTTAAGGAGACAATATTTTTTCAGTTAGAACTTTGTGTTGAAGGACGTCAGAGGATTATCAATACTTAAAGGGAGGATTTAAATGATTAACATTCCTGAAGTAAAACTTGGGATAGTTACTGTAAGTCGTGATTGTTTTTCTATTGAACTTAGTAAAAGTAGGAGAGAAGCTGTTATGGGGGTATGCAGCAAAAAGGGAATTTTGATTAAGGAAATTAAGACAACTGTTGAAAACGAAAAAGATGTTTTAAATGCCTTAAAAGATTTGAAAGAGTCAGGGGTTAATGCATTAGTAATATATCTGGGTAATTTTGGCCCTGAAGGCCCGGAAACAATGCTTGCTCAAAAGTTTTCTGGACCTACCATGTTTGTTGCCGCGGCAGAAGAAACTGGAGAGAATTTAGTAAGTGGTCGCGGAGATGCATACTGCGGCATGCTGAACGCTTCATATAATTTAGGGTTAAGAAAATTAAATCCTTATATCCCTGAATATCCTGTTGGTACTGCCGAAGAAATATCAGAAATGATATTGGACTTTAAAAATATAGCCAGAATATTACTTGGGCTTAAAAAACTCAAGATAATAAGCTTTGGGCCTAGACCTCAGGATTTCCTTGCGTGTAATGCGCCTATAAAACCCCTGTATGATTTAGGTATAGAAATAATGGAAAATTCAGAGTTAGATCTTTTCGAAGCTTTTAATAATCATGAAAATGATTCAAGGATATCAGAAGTAGTTAAAAATATGAAAGAAGAACTGGGAGACGGAAATAGGTATTCAGAAATACTACCCAAACTTGCACAGTATGAGCTCACATTGAAAGATTGGATGGAGCAAAACCTTGGTGCATCTGAATTTGCGATCTTTGCTAATAAGTGTTGGCCTGCTTTCCAAACTCAATTTAGATTTGTGCCTTGTTATGTGAATTCAAGGTTTGCTATGAGAGGAATACCTATATCTTGCGAAACAGATATATATGGAGCATTGAGTGAATATATCATTACTCTGGCTACCAATTTGCCAGCTACACTGTTGGATATAAACAATACAGTACCGAAGGATATGTATGAAGAAAATAGGGAAAAGGTAGAGAATTATAAACTAAACGACCTATTTATGGGGTTCCATTGTGGAAATACTCCCATTTGTTATATAAAGAATGCTGAAATGAAATACCAGCTAATTATGCATGGATTGCTTGAGCCAAATAAGGATCCTGATATTTCCAGAGGCACCCTTGAAGGAACCATAATTCCTGGAGATATTACGCTGTTTAGACTGCAAGGTACAACTGATTATGAATTGAGGAGTTATATTGCTCAAGGTGAAGTGCTTGATATAAATCCGAAATCCTTTGGAGGAATTGGGATATTTGCTGTTAAAGAAATGGCCAGGTTCTATCGTCATATACTTATTGCAAAAAGATTTCCTCATCATACAGGTGTAGCATTTAAACATGCAGGCAAGATTTTATTTGAAGCTATGCAAATATTAGGTATAAGTGATGTAGCTTTTAATCAACCTTCAAATCTACTATATAGGAATGAAAATCCGTTTGCCTAAATTTCAAAACTAAAAATATTATAAGTATGAATAGCAAATATTTGGACTCTTAAAAGTGATGAAGTTAAAAAAAGAGAATATACAATTTATTTTTTGTTAATTTGGAGAAAAGTAAAAATGATAAAACCTAATAAGTATTTACCAAAATATTATCAACTAAAAGAATACCTAAAGCAGATGATTCAAAATGGAGAGATTATTCCGGCACAAAAGTTGCCTTCAGAAAGTGATCTTGTCCGTCAGTTTAAAATAAGCAGACATACTGTTCGTCATTCTTTTAGTGAGTTAGAAAATGAAGGATGGATATATAGAGAACAGGGGAAAGGTACTTTTTGCGCTTACAGAGGAAGTAAAAAAGAGCAGAAAATAGCTATTCTAACCACCTATATTTCTAACTATATTTTTCCTTCTATTATTAGAGGTATTGAGGGAATATTGTGTGAATTAGGTTTTTCTTTTAGCATTGCCAGCACAGGCAATGATAAACACAAAGAAGCAGAATGTATGAAAAGATTCTTAGAACAAGATATATCCGGTATAATTGTGGAGCCGACAAAAAGTGCTAAACCAAATATTAACCAAAAATATTTTCAGGAGCTAGAGAAACGCGATATCCCATATATATTATTACATGCCACCTATCCTGATTTAGATTCCGCATATATAATTATGGATGACGAAAAAGGTGGTTTTCTTGCTACACAATATTTATTAAAGCTAGGTCATAAAGATATAGCAGGAATATTTAAATCTGATGATTTACAAGGTATAAGACGACAGGCCGGGTTTTTGTCTGCTTTAAAGAAATATAATGCACCTGTAAATAATGAATTTTTAGGTAATTATGAAACTGAGCAGATGTTTTCTTATCCCTACAATTTTACTATAAATTTGTTGCAGAAGAAGAATCGACCAACTGCTATTGTTTGTTATAATGACCAAATAGCTATTCAGGTTATGGAGGCTATTCGTCGTAGTAACTTAAAGATTCCCGAGGATATTTCATTAGTAGGATACGACAATTCAAATTTAGCAGTTGCTACTGAGGTAAAATTGACAACTATTAAGCATCCAAAAGAAGAGATGGGCAAACAGGTTGCTCGCATGATAGTGGATATGATTAATGGAAAAGTAAGGAAGCCGTGTTTTGTGTATAAGCCGGAGCTTATTATACGAAGCTCTTGTAAAACATTCCCAAAATAAGGTAAAATTTGTGGAGAGCGTCTTCATCAGGGAATTTACTTTGTATTTAATGATATTAATGTGTGAGAAAAGTTATGTTGGGAGGACGATGAGAGAATGTTGGAGAATCTAAAGAAGGAAGTATACCAGGCTCACCTGAAACTTTGGGAGAATAGATTAGTTATGTGGACATCCGGGAACGTAAGTGGCAGGGATCCTAAAACTGATCTTGTTGTTATCAAACCGAGTGGCGTGTCTTACGACAAATTGTTACCTGACAATTTAGTAGTTGTTGATTTAAATGGCAATGTCATAGAAGGAAACCTAAAACCGTCTGTAGATATGGCAACCCATCTTTACGTTTATAAACATATGCCAGATGTTATGTCTGTAATCCATACTCATTCTACTTACGCCAGTGCTTTTGCGGCTATAGGTAAGCCAATTCCGGTTTGCCTTACGGCTATGGCGGATTTCTTCGGTCGTGATATACCTGTGGGAGAACTTGTACTGATAGGAGAAGAAGAGATAGGCAAGGAAATTGTTAGGAAGATCGGTAACTCAAAAGCTATAATAATGAAAAATCACGGACCTTTCACTATAGGTGCAAGTGTTGATGACGCTTTAAAGGCTGCAATATTTTTGGAAGA
>JAKLPU010000160.1:0-10899 GCA_022013755.1 Candidatus Atribacteria bacterium
CTATATACTGTTTTTATTTTTGTTTTATCTTTATCTCAATATCCCCCTTGATAAAGCCCTTTAATGAAGACAAAAGTCCGGTAATAGTGTTTTTTATAATTTTCGCTATAAAGGGATTCATCGAGATTATCTTCCCATCTACTTTCACCAAAGTTGAAGGTTCCAAAGAAGGACAATCATCGAGAGTTTTATTTCCTTTAACAATCTCCCGAGCTAAACCATAACAATCTTGATATCCACATTCCCCACAATTCAAGTTAGGTAATTTAAAAGATTTTTCAATCACTATATTGGCTATCTTTTTTATATCTTCATCTTTTAAAATATCAAAGTCGTGAAGTTTTGGGTTTAGTTCATTAGAAACAAAACCAGCTGTACAAAGCTGTAATCCATCAAATAATTCAGCCTTTTCACTTTCCTCTCTTAAGCAAACGATTTTAGGAAAAGTTTTTTCCCTTTTAAAACCCTCTATCAATATAATGTCAGCTTCAAAATATTTTATAATCTCTTCTAAATTCTTTTTGTTCTTTAAAAATATTACTGACTCTTCAGGGGTAATTGCTGCTACCTGGGTTAGAACTTCTTTGTATTTTGAAGTATCCGAATTAGCCAGATCAAGGTCTTCGTCAATATGTTTTACTACTGCTACTTTATAGCCTCTTTTAATTAATTCATTGGAAAGTTTTAGTGTCAAAGTAGTTTTTCCACTTTTCTTATATCCTGTTATACCAATAACCTTCATTAACTATTACCTCATTTTAATTAATTATTTTACCACATTCACCATCATCCAGGCAGAGATTAGAAAAAGAAATATAGCATAAATTTTTTTTAATAAAATTTTATCTACTTTTATAGATATCCGAGAACCGGCTTGAGCCCCAGCAAAAACCACTAAAGCCAGAATTAAAGCCATTTTAGGTTCAATATGTCCGGCAAAAAAGTGCCCCAAAAAACCGAATAAAGCAGTTATTCCTACCATAAAACATGAGGTCCCTACTGCAATCTTCATAGGAACTCCCAGCAATAAAACCATTAAAGGCACTTCGATTATTCCTCCTCCAATTCCTAATAAACCAGCCATTAAACCGGCCAGAGCAGTAATCGGAAGTCCGAGTAAAAGATTAACCGAGTACTCATCCTCTCCAAATTTTATTAGCCAATAACCCCATTTTTTCTCATTAATGAATTTATCTTGAATTTCTTTAATAGGTTTTATCATAAAATATCCGGAAACAATCAGAACCAAAATGAATAATATTTGTAATTCCTTAATTGGAATAAAGGAAGAATAATATCCGCCTATAAGGGACATAATAGCAGTCAAAGGTTCGATTATTAAAGCTAATTTCCAATCTACCAATTGAACTCGATAATATACTAATGAAGATGAAATAGAGAGAGACATTATTAAAAAAATACTAATTGCCGCAGCTTGATAAAAAGGAAAACCAAAGGCTAATAAAATAGGGACATAAAGTACTCCGCCGCCTATACCGATCATAGAACTAATACCTGCAGAAATAAAAAATGTCAGGTACGTAAAGACTGACTCTATCATAATATTTCCTATACTTCAAAATAAATTCTCTATAATTTCTGAAACCTTATTTGTGCTTATCCCGAGGGTGGTCATTTATTTTAAAAAGGGTACTATGACCATTAATATATCAAAGAGGAGTTAAAATATCAAGAATTAAAGTGTAGACTTTCCCAATAAACACAATAATTAACCTTGCCACAGTAAAAAACGAATGCTTTATTTTGCACCGGATAACGGTTCCTTGTCAGGTTCTTTTCTTTCTCTACTCGCTTTATTTTTTACTATCTTCAAGAATATCTCTACCAGCTGGGGGTCAAACTGGGTACCGGCGCATCTTTTGATTTCTTTTAGGGCTTCGGTTTTGCTTACTGCACCTTTATAAGGACGACGGGACTGCATTACATCATAGGCATCGACAATAGAAATGATACGGGAAAGAAGAGGAATCTTTTCTCCTTTTAAACCATCCGGATAACCATTACCATCCCAGTGTTCATGGTGATAGAGGATCTCCTGGGCAATGGGGGCAAAATCAGGGATGTTCTTAGCCATACGATATCCTATACGGGAGTGTTCCTTCATCTTCTCCCATTCGGAAGGGATTAGGATATAGGTCTTAAAGAGGATACTATCCGGAATACCGATCTTGCCGATATCGTGTAAGAGAGCTAAGAGTTTTAAGTTTCCTAACTGGTACTCGGTAAGCCCTACCCTTTCACCTAAAGAAAGGGCTAACTCCTGGAGTCTATGGGCATGAAGATGAGTATGGGGGTCCCTTTCAGCTAAGATGATGCGGAAGGCCTCTAAGAAATGTTTTTCTCTGCTTTTACCGTTGAAGAGTTTATCCTGATACATCTTCTTATCTGCTTCTTTTAATAGAGTATTGATATCTTTATATTCTCCTTCCTGAGTAGTATGACCTAAAGAGATATTTGGTCTTAAGTAGATGGGCTTTATCTTATCTTGCTGACAGGCCTTTTTAATCCTCTCACAAAACTCATGGGCCTGTTCGGAGGTGGTAGAGGGTAGGAGAATGGCAAACTCATCTCCACCGATACGGGCCAGGATGTCTCCCTGGCGGGAGACGGAAGTAAGCACCTGGGAGAGGTGTTGTAAGAGTCGGTCTCCCTCGGAATGACCGAAGGTATCATTTATAACTTTTAGGCCGTTGACATCGAGCATCACTATACTTAAAGGGTAGTAACGGGGAAAGTTGTACCTTTCCAGTTCTTCCTCGAAGTAAGCCCGATTGTAAAGACCGGTTAGGGAGTCATGGAAGCTTAGGTGTTTGATTCTTTCTTCGGAGCTTTTACGCTCGATAACAGTAGCTACCTGGGAGGAAACGAATTCTAAGAGTTTGATGTCTTTTTCGGTGTAAAGCTCAGAATTAGTATAGCTTTGCACTGCCATAGCGCCTATTACCCTGTCTTCTATCTTTAGGGGGACTCCTAACCAGATACTCTGTGGAGTGGTGCTACCCTTAGGAGATAATATTTCTTGATTTATCATCTCCTTATATTGACTATTATCACTAAGCAGGGGTTTACCTGTTTTTATAACATAAGTAGTAAGGGTATTTGAAGCACTAAAGTTAAGGATTGGGAAATTATCATCCATCTCATCTTGATGGTAAGGAAAGTAAACCTTGTCTTCTTTTTCATCCACTAAGGCGATGTAAAAGTTGGTAGTATCGATGATGGTGCCTAACTCTTTGTGGATAGTTTTATAAAGTTGATTAAGAGATATGGGGGAGTTGGCGGCTTTGGATATATTGTATAGGACTTTTTGCATTGTCTCATTTTGTTTACGTTCAGTAATATCTACAAAAATGCCTTCTACTCCAGTAATATTCCCATCTTTATCATAATAGAAATGGCTAGTATCAGATATCACCAAGGGAGTGCCAACTTTCTTTTTTAAAGTTAGCTCAAAATCTTTAAGATTCCCTTTATTCTTTTCTAATTCTTTAAGATACTTTTTTCTTTCTTCTGGAGCAAAGTAGAAATACTGAGCTATATTTTTCCCTAAGATATCCTCTAAAGAATCATAACCAAATAATTTAACTCCTTCCGGATTTATCATTATAAGATTTCCTTCTCTATCTGTACGATAGTAAGCTCCAGGCATATTCTGAAATAAATTGCGATATCTTTCTTCACTCTTTCTCAATTTATCCAACATATTTTTTCGTTCAGTGGTATCGATATATATTACTAACATCCCCTTTAATTGACTATCAATAGTGATATTAGAACCAGATATGGAGACAGGAAATAAAGTACCGTCTTTCTTTTTCCTGATAGTTTCATATTTAAAATGACCCCTAGATTTGGCTATCCTGCTCAGCTCTTTGCCCTCTTCTATTTTATCAGGCGGATGAATCATCCCGTCATCCAGATTTCTACCTTTAATCTCCTCTAAGGTATAGCCAAAAAGCTCAGTAAAGCGGGGGTTTACATCTAAAATATTACTTCTTTCATCTGTATAAACTAAAGCTTCAGGACTACTCCCAAACAGACTGGCGAATTCTTGCTGTCTTATACGCAGAGCTTCTTCAACTTTCTTCTGGTCAGTAATATCTCTGGTGATAAAAAGCAGTTGATTTCCTAAAATATTTCCTGTGCTTTGGACATAGCGCCAATTTCCATTTTTATCTTTAAAGCGAAGTTCGATTCTCCTAGAGGCAGTCAATTCTTTACCAGTGAAGAGCTTTTTTACCTTAGCATTAATATAATTTTTTAATTTTGGAAATAATTTCTTTTTGTCATCAGGATGGATAAATTCAAAAGGGGATTTGCCGAGTAATTCTTCAGATTCATATCCGCTAACATCTTTCATTGAAGGACTGATATAAGTAAATGTTGCTTGTAAATTAAAATTGTGTAAAGTAATCACATCACCGGTATTTTCAGCAATTAAACGGTACAGCTCTTTAGATTTTGTTAATTTTTTCTCTGTTTGTTTTTGGTTGGCTTTTATAAGTTCTAACTCAGTAATCTTCTTACGTAATTCCATTAATTCATTTTGCAACTGTTCTTTATCTTTGTCTCCCATTTGGTTCATCTCCTAAAAAAATAAAAGTTGGTAGTTTGGCAATTATAGCGAAAAATGCCTTAGACCCATAACTTTGCGTCCTGCCCTTTCGGATAGTTTGCCTTTTTCAACTTTTTAAATATATATTTAGGTTATAATATATTAAGCTCATTTAAAATGACTAACTTAAAAAATTAATAATATGTGTACATATTACCATCTTAGTCTTAAGAATTCCAATTTTATAAAATCCAGGAATTTCTTATAATTTTTCTGCTTTTTTATTTATAACTAATCTCTAACCAGGCAGAAGAATGTATTTTTAGGAAACATGGAAAGTGACTGTAGATTGCTTATATCTGCTTCTTTAAGTACATCAAAATATTTTTCCGCTATTTGAGCAATCATATAGACCTTAAACTGTTTTTCCTGATAGCCCCCCACTCCACTTATAGTGCCCATATCCACTAAAGAATCCCGAAAATCCTTTAAAGTTTTAGCTAACTCTACTTCTTCAACTACTTCAACTAATTCGTCTAACACCTGGTAGAGCTCTTGACCAAACAAACATAAAAAGAAACTTGAAGGTTCAACTTTCTTTTCGGTTTTCACTTTTAGTTCTTTATATTCTGAATTTTCAAGAAGGGAATTACTATCTCCTTGAAATACTTCTATAGCTTTTTTAACCGGTGACAAATTCCTCCGATAATTAAAGTATCCCCTAAAAAAGCGTAAGAAATGGACTTTATGGGTTCTAAATCTGCATCTTCAGGGAGAATTATATTTACTATGTCAATGCCTTTATAATTTGATACTTCTTCCTTTAAATCATTTTTCGCCTCAATAGCTCCCACAAACTTAGTAAAAGCACGGCTATCAGAAGGAGATAAAGCAAGCAACACTTCAGGGACTCCTCCTACAGAAACACCCAAACAAGAGAGAATTGCACCACCGGAAAAGATATTCTCTAAAAATAACGGGTCCAGGACATCAAATCCCAGTTCTTCTTTTATCTCTTCTCTGGTCATTGTATAACCTTGTATTTCACGACTTTCTTCTCCTTCTGGCGCAAAGTTCGTCATATCTAATTCAGAGAGACTTTTTATTAATTCTGCATCTTTTATTTCCAAAACCCCGATAACCTTTTCTGGAATTACCTCCAATAAGGGATTTCCATAGGCAAAATCAAATAAAAAAGCAAACAATAAAAATAGGTTTACAATCAGACCCAAAACTTTAAATTTGTTAGTCATAATCATTTCTCCTTTTTAATTTATTTTATTGGGATTATACTACTGCTTTTATATTAAATTATTTAAGTAAAGATGCATAAATAGAATAAAAACACTTTTTAAAAAAAATGAACTTATAATTAATATTCTATATAATTTTTAAAAACCCTTTTTTATAATAATATTTTTTTATTAATTTTTCTACCCCTGAGCTTCCATCTTTTCCTTTTTTATTAATTAAGAAAATAAAAGGTTGTTTTGTCGTAATAATATAAAGGAAATAGATTACCTGTTGCCTGCTTTGGCAAGAATGCGAAACAAGCGGAAGAAAAATCTTGACAAAAATGTAAACTGATATAAAATATACAATTAGAAATTTAAAAGGGGAACCTAATTATGCCAACTTATGAGTATAAATGTAAAAAATGTGGGAATACTTTTGAAAAATTCCAATCCATTACAGCAGATCCCATTAAAAATTGCAAAAGCTGTGATGGAGAAGTCTATAGATTAATAAGCAAAAATGCGAACTTTATATTAAAGGGCAATGGATATTATAGTACAGATAATCGAAATAGTAGTTATCAATCGGAAAAGAAAGGAATAGCCGCTTCCTCAATAGAAGGGCAAGAAAAGAAAGAAATTTCCAAAAAGCCAGACTCTAAGATCGAAGAAAAGAAAGATAAAGAAACTTCAATAAAATAATCTTTCCCACCAGCTTGGCTTTACTTTCTTCAATTTTTTCTTTAATTCTAGAATAGTATTTTGAGCAGCTATTTCACCTTCTCGAACACATTGTTCAGCTTTAGAAAAATCAGACCAATGAAAACGTCCTACTTTAGGAGTAATTACTACATCAGCAAAAGATAATTGTAATTTTCTTAATTCGGAAGATGTAATAGAATCAGACCGAAAAAGAATTTCTACAGCATTATTAAATCCATCCCTCTTTTTAATAGTTTGGCTCACACTAACCGCGATAACAAAATTTGCTCCTAACGATTGAGCTGCTTCTATCGGCACTACATCGACTATCCCTCCATCAACTAGAATTTTCTTATCTAATATTACCGGAGGAAACATTCCCGGAATAGAAGCACTGGCCAAAAGTGCATCAAACAATTTTCCTCTTCTTATAATTATTTTTTCTCCCTTTACTAAATCCGTGGCCGCTACAGCAAAGGGGATTTGGGTGTCTTCGAAGGTTTTATTATTCACTAATTCCTCAATAACCTTTCTTAGTCCTTCCCCATCATTTATATATTTTTTTGTGAGTTCAAGATTGAGAATATAACCTTTTTTCAAGAAATCAGACATTTTTTTCAAAAAGAAAGGCTTATCTTTTCTTTCTGTTTCGCAAAAAGATAAGTCTATATTAAATTCACTAATTTTAGAGTATTTCTCGGTAATTTTTTCTATAGCAGAAATATCTTTTTTTAGGGCATAACTGCTCCTATAATAGCCCCCATTGAGGTACCGGTAATTAAATCAATGGGAATATTTTCCTTTTCTAAAACTTTTAATACTCCTATGTGAGCAAGACCTCGGGCTCCACCTCCTCCCAAAGCTAATCCTACTTTTAATTTTTCTTTTGCCACTACTTTAAACTCCAATCCATATCTACTAAGCCATTTGATTCTCGCTGTAGTTTACCCTGCTAAGTGAGTATCAATTAAAAATCAACCTCTCGCGGTTTTTTTCTTTCCAGTATATTTTTGGTAAATTTGCCTAAATCTATAATATATCTTTCTACAGTCCCTTTTCCTATCTTCTCCACTTCATCAAAAGCGTTTACCTGAAAGGTTAATCGATTTTTAAAAATATCAATTAAGGTCGCATCGGCAGTAACCGTCATACCCAGCGGAGTAGCAGCTAAATGAGTAATCGATATTTTAGTAGCTACTGAAATATAACCTTCCGGAAGATTTTTTTTTACTGCATTTATAGCAGCTAAATCCATTAAGGAAACTAACATGGGAGTGGCAAAGGCAGGTGGCATAGGTCTGGCAAATCTCTCCGCTGAATTTTCCTCATTCACCATTGTTTGAGCTATTCCTTTTAAACCTTTTTCGAGATTAAATTCTATCATTTTTCCTTCCCCCTTCTAATATATTATGTTGTATAGGAATTTCCTTTTTCAGTAAGCCCTATTCGTATCTCGTATCTCGTACAAACTAGCGTATAGCGTTTAGCGTAGAGCGTATAGTAAATATAGTAATGAGTGATGAGTGAAGATAAGTATAGCATAATAGCTTAGAACATAGAGCTACACACTTTTCTATCATCTCTGCACCCACTTTCGTGTGAGTGTAAACTGTAGCATGAACCTATCTTTTTTGTCTTCTGACTCTATCTTTCCTAACTACACGCTCTACGCTAAACGCTATCCGCTTGTTTTACTATACGCTAAACGCTGTACGCTTCACGCTAGGTTTATTCACTAACAACTAAATGGAAAAGCGATACTAAGCAATAATCTCGTAGCCTACTAGGTTATTAAAATTTTACCTGAATTTTTTTAATATTACTTATCCGGCTGAAGAACTATTTTAATAGAATTTTTTTTCTTTGCTCGCCTGAAACCTTCTTTCCAGTTACTTAAGGGAAGTATATCACTAACCAATTCTTTTAAATTTACCTTCCCTTCGTTTACCAGATTTATTGCCTTATCCCAGGAAGAAGGTTTCTGAGTACGAGAACCAATAATACTCAGCTCTTTGTCAAATAAGATTTGATCAAATCTAAGTTGAATCGGTTGGTGGATAATTCCTTCCTGAATATATCTACCCCCTTTCCTTATAAAATTTAATCCATACTCCACGGCTTCAACAGAGCCGGAACATTCAAAAACCACATCTACGCCATACCCATCTGTTAATTTCGACAAATAGTTTTTAATATCCTTCTTTTTTATATTAAAAATTTGATTAATTCCAATTTTTTCTGCTGTAGATAATCTTTTTTCATCACCTTCGATTCCACAAATAATTACTTTTGCTCCTAAAGACTTAGCAATTTGAGCAGTTAACAACCCCAGAGGTCCCGGTCCTAATACCAAAACTGTTTCATGGGGTAATAAATTAGCTTGTTCCATTACTGCATGGGTAGCGCAAGATAAAGGTTCAAAAAGAGAAGCGGAATTAAAATCAATATGAGGAGGAATTTGGTGGATGCTTTCTTTTCTTATCACAAAATATTCAGCAAAAGCCCCGTTAACAGCGGATCCCAAACCTTTACGATGAATGCATAAATTATAATCTTTGCTCTGGCAAAATTTACATTGGCCACAGATATAGGCAGTAGTTTCAGTAGTAACTCTGTCTCCTACTTTTATATCCTTTACTTCTTCCCCTACCTCTACCACAACCCCGGCAGTTTCGTGTCCTAATACCACCGGAGGTTTTAGGGCTGAATAACCATAAAGATCAGTTCCGCAGATTCCCGTAGCCTTCACTTTAACTTTTACTTCATTCGCTTGAGGAACAGGTTCGGGGATTTCTCTTAATTCTATATCATTTTCACCTTTCCCGTATTTAACTAAAGCCTTCATCTCTCTGTCCTTTTATTCTTTCTTTTACGCTATCAAGGTGTGTGTAATATTCTCCTGCTCGCTTTCTTGAAGCGCGAAACTGCAACTTGTAACTTTTATTTTAACTGGTAAACTGGCTAACCGGGTAACTGGACAAATAATTGTACATGCTCTATGCTATTCGCTAGAATACGAGATACGCATTTGGCTTTTTCCCTCTGTTCTCTTAACCAACTAACCAAGTAACCACCTAACCAATTAACGATATACGAAATACGACATACGATATACCTCTTTAGGGTATCACCGCTATTTTAATGCCTTTATGGGCCAACATCATCTCTATTACGGTAGATATTTCGCTAAGGGGAAGCTCGTCAGTAATTAGCGAATCGATATCAATCGCTTTATTACAAATTAAATTTAAAGCTCCTTTAACATACCCGGGTGTATGATGAAAAACTCCCTTTATGTTTATTTGGGAATAGTGAATTAAACTGGTATCAATGGAAACTTTCGTTCCTCTTTCACATCCCCCAAAAAGATTTACCGTTCCTCCCTTTCTTACCATTGATATAGTCTGTTCCCAAACCTCTGGTAACCCAACTGCTTCAATGGCTACATCTGCTCCTCTCTTATCCTCAGTAAATTTTTTTACTTCTTCAACGGGATTCTGCACTTTAGCAACATTTATTGCTTTATAGGCCCCCAACTTTATAGCTAATTTTAATCTCTCCTCAAGTGTATCGGTTATAATAACTCTTGCTCCCTTTAATTTAACTACTTGCAAGAACATCAAACCTATCGGACCTGCTCCGTTTATAACCACTGTGTTACCTAATTTAATTTTCGATTCTTCTACTCCGTGTACCACACAAGAAAGGGGTTCTAAGAATGCTGCTTCTTTATAGCTTACTATCTCAGGAAATAACAATAAATTTTGGGAAACAATTATTCCGGGAATTTTTATATACTCTGCAAAAGCGCCGCTTAATTGAATAAATAAACTATCACACAAACTATGTTCACCATTTTTGCAGTAAAAACAGGAATTACAAGGGGCAGAATTAGCGGCTGCTACTCTCATTCCCGGTTTAAATTTTTTTACCTTACTGCCTACTTCTACTATATCACCAGCGAACTCATGCCCAAAAATAAAAGGCGGATTAAATAAGTGATGCCCTCTCAAGTAGGTTTTACGATCTGTTCCGCAGGTAAGTGCGGCTCTCACTTTTACTAAAACTTCGTCATGACCGATATCGGGAATATTAATTTCTTCTAATCTTACCTGGCCAGGTGCATAAAATACAGCTGCTTTCATAGTTTTGTTTTCTAAATTTATATTTTTATTGTTTATATTTTTTGAAATTGTAAGTCTCCTCTCGTTCCTCTTTAACTATAATGGCTAAAGATAATATTGATTAAATTAGTAAATCCTAAATCTTATGTGATCTGGTAATTAAAATATTCCTCTTTAAAATTATATTTATGGTATAGGTATAGATAAATATTTGAATGGGCTCTGCCACTATTCGCGGGGGTATTAATACTTTCCAAGAAAG
>JAKLPU010000161.1:0-6017 GCA_022013755.1 Candidatus Atribacteria bacterium
AAAAAGGAAATTTTTTATGTCTAAGTTAAATAATGGTTTTTCAATCGATTTTGAAAAACTTGGTAAAAATACTACCATAGGCTTTGTGGGTAGA
This sequence comes from Candidatus Atribacteria bacterium, assembly GCA_022013755.1. Taxonomy (GTDB): domain Bacteria; phylum Atribacterota; class Phoenicimicrobiia; order Phoenicimicrobiales; family Phoenicimicrobiaceae; genus Sediminicultor. The sequence continues at coordinate 95 of JAKLPU010000161.1, forward strand.
AATTGGGCACTCATTTTTCTTATATTCATGTTAATTTTGTTCAGTTTCTTGGGAAAAAATTTTTTTAGTCTGAGAAATTTTACTAATATTATCTTAGGAGTGAGTTCTCTGCTTTTATTAGCAAGTGGAGAGACTTTTGTGATCATTAGTGGAGGGATCGATCTTTCTATTGGTTTTGTTATGGGTTTTGTATGTGTAAGTTCAGCCATTATTATGAGAGATTTAAACTCAGCAGGTTACTCTCCGATTATTTCTATCATGGCAGGTTCATTTGGAGGACTTTTATTAGGACTAATTCCTGGAATTATTAATGGATATTTAGTGGCTAAATTAAGAGTGCCGCCCTTTATTGCCACTCTTGGTATGTGGGGAATCGCTAATGGTTTAGCATGGCGATTTTGCGAAGGATTCCCCATTGGCTTTTTACCTTTGCAGGCAAGAGATATTGGCAATGCCTATCTGGCTTATTTTTCTCCCAAGAAGGGATTTTCCTTTTTTGTAAAGCCTGAATTGACCGAGAGGGGGGATATTTTAAGTTTAGTAAAAATTATTCCTATACCTATTTTATTGATAACTTTTATTCTGGTTATATTTGCTTTTATTCTGTTTCGTACCAAGTTTGGTCAACATACCTATATTATTGGTGGAAATGTTGATGCGGCAATAAGAGCAGGTATTAATGTTCCCTTAAATTTAATTAAAATTTATATTATATCTTCATTTTTTGCATCTGTTGCAGGAATATTATTAGTTTTTAAATTAAATATGGGTGTTCACACACAATATACTTCCAGTTATGAACTTTTTGCAATTGCAGCAGTAGTTATAGGTGGAGCAAGTCTTACAGGTGGTAAAGGGGCAATCTGGGGTACCATTATTGGCGTGCTGTTAATTGGAACTTTAAATAACGGATTGATGATGATGGGGTTACCTATTTTTTATCGATTTATTGCAACCGGTTGTATCTTAATTATTGCCATTTTGATTGATCAGTTTTTCCCGGAGTTGGTGCATAGAGAATGATTAATTATAATAAAACAAGAGAAATAGGAATTAATATACTAAGAAGGTGGATCTTAATATTTTTAGTTGGGGAAATCGTATTTTTTAGTATTGTCGGAACGAATTATCTTAGTTTAAATAATTTACAAAATATTCTGGTAGCCTCGACAACTGTGCTTTTATTAGCCACTGGAGAAACTTTTGTTATTATTACCGGGGGTATTGACTTATCTATTGGATTTATGGTTGGGTTTAGCTCGGTAGTAAGCGCAAAAGTAATGGTTGATTTATGGGCAGCAGGGTTTTCTCAACCTTTGGCGATAACGATAGGTATATTAACTGCCCTTTTGATAGGACTAATTCCTGGGTTTATTAATGGTTTTTTGGTGGCAAAATTAAGAGTACCTCCCTTTATTGCAACTTTTGGTATGTATGGTATTGCTTATGGGTTTGCAGAGATTATCTGTAATAATGTGCCTGTTCATAATTTGCCTACTTCTGTAGGTTCACTGGGGCATAGTTATTTATTTTACTGGTTACCGGGAAAAATATTTAGTTTTTTAAGTAAACCGGAAAGCCTTACCAGAGAAGAATTAAAGAATTTAATATCAATTATTCCTAATGTAACAGTCATTACTTTTATTTTTATTGGTATTTTTGCCTTTATATTGGCTAAAACTAAATTTGGCCAACATACCTATGCCATTGGTGGAAATATTAATGCGGCAGAAAGAGCAGGAGTTGATGTAAAAGTCCATTTAATTAAGGTTTATATGATATCTTCATTTTTTGCCTCTCTTGCTGGAGTTATGTATGTATTACAATTTATTACCGGTAGGGCTCCTGCAGGTAGCGCCCGTTTATTGGATGCCGTGGTGGCGGTGGTTATTGGTGGAGCCAGTTTAAGTGGCGGCAAGGGCACAGTAATGGGCACGGTTATCGGTGCCATAATTATCGGCGCCTTAGAGACAGGTTTGGTAAACTTGGGTATTCCTACTTATAATTTGCATATAGCCGTTGGTTGTATACTTATCTTTGCTGTATTAATCGATCAGTTTTCACCTGAATTAGTGCATAAAGAAGAGGAGATTAGATAAGGAGGGCATAATGGAACCTTTATTAGAAGTAAAAAATATTACCAAGCGGTTTGGTGGATTAACCGCAGTTGATAATGTCGATATGCAAATTTTTCCTGGGGAAGTTGTTGGTATTTTAGGTGATAATGGAGCAGGAAAATCGACTTTAATTAAAGTAATTTCCGGTGTATATCATGCCGAGGAAGGTCAGATATTTTTTGAAGGCCGAAGGGTAAAAATTAGTAATCCAATAGAAGCGTTAAAAATTGGGATAGAAACTATCTATCAGGACTTGGCTTTGGCTGAAAATATGAACGTTTATTCTAATATCTTTTTAGGGCGAGAAAAATTAGAGAAATTTTTAGGTTTCATTGATGTGCTGGACCATGATTATATGTTAGTAGAATCTAAAAAGGTGTTAAATCGTTTAGATATCAACATTCCTTCTTTAAAAAATAAGATCAGGACACTTTCTGGAGGAGAAAGACAGGCTGTAGCCATATCACGCTCTATTTATTGGAATGCGAAATTATTGATTATGGATGAACCAACAGCAGCTTTAGGAGTGGCAGAGCAGAAAAAAGTATTAAATCTGGTAAGGACTTTGAGCTCTCAGGGGGTTTCTATCATTATTATTAGTCATCAGCTCCATGATGTATTTTCAGTTGCTACAAGGTTGATAATTATGCGTAGAGCTAAAAAAGTTGCAGAAAGGATTACAAAAAGGACCAGTGCCGATGAAGTAGTTGGTTTAATTGTCGGTTCCTTGCCTGGAGATTATAATTAAAAGATAAGGAAAAGAAATAGAGGTGTATTAAGAAATGGAAAGAACACTAGTGTTAATAAAGCCCGATGCATTTAAAAGATGCCTGGTTGGGGAAATTATTTCGAGATTTGAAAGAGTAGGACTAAGTCTTGAAGAAATAAAAATAGCAAATGCTACTACTGAAATTGTGAAAAAACACTATCCTGATGATAAAAATTGGATTAGATCTGTTGGCAAAAAGACCGTAGATGCCTATAAAAAATATAATTTAAATATTGCAGAGGATTTAGGGACTGATGATGCTCTGGAAGTTGGTAATCTGGTTAGAAAATGGTTGATTCAGCAAATAACTTCGGGACCAATAATTGCAATTATCTTAAGCGGAAACCATGCTATTGAAGTTGTTAGAAAAATAGTAGGGAATACGGTTCCTCTTTTTGCGGAATTAGGAACAATAAGGGGTGATTTTTCGATAGATTCACCCGACCTTTCTACTAAGGGAAAGCGGGCTTTACAGAATTTGGTTCATGCCTCGTCAACCATTGAAGAGGCGAAACGAGAAATTTCTCTCTGGTTTGAAATTTGAGGGTGTACACTAACAAAGAAAAGGATTATCCCTTTTTAATTGATATCTTGATTTAATAGGCCAAAATAGGATATAACAATTAATCTATAAAATGTTTTAGGATGGTAATTAATGTATAAAACTATGGTTAAAGAATTATATAACAAAATATCTAAAAAAATTTTACACACACAAATATTAGATGATACCTCTTTAGATAAAGAGTTTGTTAGAAAATATATTGAAGATCCTCTATTTTTAAAACAATTATCATCTATGGTAAAAAAGAAAGATTATAGCTGTCAGGCAGTTTATTTTTTATGTCAGCATATCCTTATCGATATAGACAAAAAACATAATTCCGTTAATTGGCTTTATCAGGTATTTCAGTTTGCCCTCTCTAAATCTTTCCCTGAAGTAGTAGATCCATCTGTTAAAGATATTTCCGATAATTGCCGAAAAGTTTTTTTGCTTTATTTAGAATTTTTAAGAGTAATTTCGAAGTTCCAAAAGTCGTCCGGTGATCCTACTTTTCACGGTAAATATCCCCTTAATTTCTTAACTTCTGAAGAAAAAAACAAACTGGAGAATCCTGCTGAATATAAAAGATTTTTAAAAGCATTTAATGATGAGTATATTTATGAGATGATGAAATTAAGCCAGGAAGTTTTAAAGTTCAATACTCTTGACCATATATGCGGAGTAAATTGGATTGCTTTGTTTATCGGCAGGCAGTTATATAATCTGGGTCTTCCTGTTGATTTAGGGAGGATTTCCGGAGCAGCAGCAGGACATGATATCGGAAAATATGGATGCAAGGATATCGAGGTAGAAAGGACTCCCTATTTACATTATTACTATACTGATATGTGGTTTGAAAAACATAATATTCCTTATGCCGGACATATTGCAGTTAATCATTCTGTTTGGGATTTAGAATTAGAAGATTTACCCTTAGAATCACTTATATTAATTTATTCTGATTTTCGGGTTAAAAATGCGAATAACCGTCTCAAAGAGGAGATGAGGATCTTTAATTTAAAAAATTCTTTTCAATTAATTTTAGGCAAACTGGATAACGTTGATGAGAAAAAAAGAAAAAGATATTGCCGGGTTTATGAGAAATTAAAAGACTTTGAAGATTATATGATAAATTTAGGGGTAAATGTAGATGTAGAGAATAAAGAGATAAGTTCTTGTAAAAAAGATAGAAAACCGTATTATCCTCTCATGCATGGTCAAGAAGTTATCCAAAATATAAAGTTTCTTTCTATAGAACATAATATAGATTTAATGCACGAACTTCGAGATGAATCTTCTCTTAATTCACTTTTAGAATTAGCCCGAAGCGAAAAAGATTGGAACAATCTGCGGGAATATCTACAAATATTTAATGAATATTCCACCTATTTGACTCAAAAACAGAAGATGATTACCTTGAGATATTTATACGAACAATTAACTCATCCGGAAGATGAAATAAGAAGGAGAAGTGCAAAACTTATCGGTTTATTGATTGCCAGCTTTGACGAAGATTACCGCAAAGAGATTCCTCAGAATGTTACCCTAAAACCTCCCGCGATTACCAGTGTTAATTTATTGGAAAGATATTTAAAATATTTTTTACAACCAGATCATAAAAAGATTGCTCTTCATCAATCTCGAATTATTAATAGCACTGAGAATATGATTTCTTCTCTCTTTTCTAACTGTCACAATAATCATCAGGTAAGCAATTATAGAAAAAGTATTTTAAATCACTATATAAAAGACCTGTATACCGATAAAGAAATTCAACTGTGTTTAATAAAAACCGCCGAACATATATCAATCTGTTCAGAGGAAAAATCTGTAAAGGCATTATTTGATTATATTATAAAGATGTTACAGAAAGATGATCACAATCTTAGACTTACTGCTTTAGAGGTAGTCCATGATTTAATACCCCAAATTGATAAAAAATTTAGATTTATAAATAACTTAAGAAAATTATTTGCTCGTAATATTTCTGCCTCAGTGCTCCCTGCTGAAAATTATTTAAATATGAAGATAGTTGAATTATTAGGTTTGGATGAAAACATTGTAAAAAGGTACATCGAATTTTATCGCAGAGATATAGAAAAGATACAGTATATATTTCTAAGTAATCTTAAAACTTCAACCAGTGGAATAATCAAAAAAATTCAGATACAACTTTTATTAGAACATACCTTAAAGAGCAAGCAGGAAGAAATCTATACCGCTTTGCATTTTTGCAATATTTTAAAAGTTAGCGGCATAGAAGATATTAGAAATTTGGCTGGTAAAGCTTTGGTAAATTTAATGCCTTCCTTATCTTTTCAACAGAGGAACGATATAGCCATTGAATTGCTACGGGCTTTAGAAATGGAAGATTATCAATTTACTAAATATATTCCTTACTATTTGGGTCAATTAATACTCTATCTTACACCTAATGAGTTAGAGGAACTTGTTGATGATTTAATAGAAAAAATCAAACAGTCAGATCCCAAA
>JAKLPU010000162.1:0-5116 GCA_022013755.1 Candidatus Atribacteria bacterium
CCTTTTATTGGCGGAGACGCATTAAGGAGAAAAATAAGGACTCAGGGAAATTTAGTTAGATCTATTAATCAGATACTACCCTATACTTTCCCTTCATTTATTAAAAATATTTCTGCAAAAACCATCTATAATTTTTCCGAAATTTGTATTGAAAATGCCTTAACCATATTAGAAGCTCTGGAAAATGAATACCAGGTAATTCAACAAAGAAAATTGACTCTTGACCATTTAGGAGAAGTAATTATTTATCCCCGATATCCTGACCAAGGAGAAGATATGGAGTATAAATTAAATCTTAGTCCTTCTCATTATTTAGGAAATAGCCTTGAGCTTTTACGACGAACTAAAAGAATGACAGACAGGGGAATGTAAAGCCGGAAGAAGACAGTATATAGTATTTAGTATATAGTGAAGAATAGCGTGGAGCGTATAGCGTTTAGGTGTGGGCAGTAAGTGAAAGCGAGATAACAAATAAGTATCGAGTATCGAGTATGTAGTTAAGAAGAAAAGTAGGTAGCGGATATCATTAAAGCGTAAAGCAAAAAATGTCAAGCGCAAAACCAAAACTTAAAATTAAAGAGTGCGGGAAATAAGAGCGAAGAATATCTTGGAGTAAAATAGTTTGCCGATTACCAGTTACCCAGTAAGCTGTGTAGATTGTAATATATGACAAGTAAACTGTTTTTGTAGACTTAAAAAGATAAACTCATTACTCATTACTTGTTACTTGTCACTATATTTCTATACGCTAAACGCTGTACGCTCTACGCTAAATAAATTATGAATTTAAGAAGGGATTACTCATGTTCTTTTATAAATTAAAAGATAAAATACTAATTTCCCAATCGGAATACAGTGAATTAAATAGAATATCCGAAAACGAAGCTAAAGAGAGCAAAGAAATAATTTATGTACTTAAACGGATAAACCCCTTAAAATCCAGAAGATATTTTAGTATTACTGATCCATCCCTAATCTTTTTAAAAGAAGAGGGTATCCACCTACTGCAAAAATCTAAAAGGATTGATTATGATTTACCTCTATGGCTTAATGAAAGAATAAAAGAAAAAAAAGTGAGTTCACTTAATACCGAATATCCTAACTGGCAAGATGTGTTAACTTATAAATTTCCTTCCCGTTGGAAAGTTAATATTGTAGGATTGGGTGATGTAGGAGGGGTTCTCCTTACCGGTTTGAGATTATTGGTAGGAAATTGTGTTAAATCTATCGGAATATATGATAAAAATATAAACGCGATAAAAAGATGGGAATTAGAGGCAAATCAGATATTTTGTCCTTTTACTGCTCAGAAATTTCCTGAGGTTTACCAGTTAAGAGAAGAGAATATTTTTGATTGTGACCTGTTTATATTTTGTGCAACTGTAGGAGTTCCTTCTTTGGAAGAAAAACAAGAAGATGTGAGAATGAAGCAGTTCAAAGGAAATTCTAAAATAATTTCTGATTATGCCCGAAAAGCCCGGGAAAAATCGTTTAAGGGGATATTTGCAATTATCTCAGACCCGGTAGACTTATTGTGCAAAGTCGTTTTTCTGGCCAGTAATAAAAATACAAACGGAGAGTTTGATTTTAAAGGAATAGCAGCAGACCAGATAAGAGGTTATGGATTAGGGGTGATGCATGCCCGGGCAGTCTATTATTCAAAACATAATACTGAAACTGCTAAATATAATCGAGAAGGCAGAGCCTTTGGTCCTCATGGTCAGGGTTTGGTAATTGTCGATAGCTTAAAAAAATATAACGAAAGTCTTTCAGAGATGCTCACCGATCAAACTGTAAAATCAAACTTAGAAATAAGGAAGACCGATTTTAAACCTTATGTAGCCCCTGCCTTATCTTCCGGGAGCTATCCCCTTATTGCCACCATGAGCGGGAAATGGCATTACAGTGCAACCTTTATGGGAGGGGTATTTATGGGAGCGAAAAATAGATTGCTTAAATCAGGAACTGAAATTGAAAGATTAGACCTTCCGATTAACTTAATAGAGAAAATTAAAGAAAGTTATAAGGATTTGGGTAATATCTTATAAACAATATCTCGATAGAGGGAATTATTTTATGAAAAATATTTATTTGATTATGCCGGGAAAAATATCGGATAGTTTTTTTAACCAATCAGATGGGATGTAGATTTCCCGGTCATCCAGCTGTAGAAGCCACTTATAATCTTAATAATTTTCTTACCTGGCAAAAAACATATAACCTGCCTCTTGTAGAGATTTACCAAGAACAGGCTAAAGAATTAGTAGAAAAATTAACGGAGGAGAACTTAAAATTAATTAATAAACCGAAGATACTTGTACTGCATTCGAGTTTGTTTAAGACATCCAATACTCTTATGCTTTGGAAAATGGTAAAAGAAAGCCTTGGCGAAGAAGATATAAGAGAATTCCACGTAGAAAATGGAACCGTGGTAGACTGCAGGGGGTGTTCTTATAAAACCTGTATTCATAATAGTGAAGAAAAAAGCTGTACTTTGTTTTAACAGCTACTGCCAATGACCCAGGGTCAATAATGAATGTCTTGGGGATAGATCAAAAAGCAAAAAAATTTGCTGAAAACATAAAAAGAGAAATCAAAAAATAAAATAAAGAGATTTAATTTATATTATGCAGAAAAAAGATATTAAAAATTTTACCTTAAATGAACTTCAAGAAGAGGTTAAAAAGTTAGGGGCCGAAAAATATAGAGCAACTCAATTATTTGATTTTCTTTACAAAAAAGGCATGGAAGACTTCAAGGATATGCTGAGTCTTCCAACATCATTTAGAGATTTACTTCAAAAATATTTTTACATAAGTAAGATAGGGTTGGAAAATTTAACTAAATCAAAAGACCAAACCGAAAAATATTTATTTAAGCTAGAAGATGGAAATTTAATAGAAAGTGTTCTTATATTTTCTGGTAAAAGAGTGACTGAATGTATATCTTCCCAAATTGGTTGTAAATATAACTGTTTGTTTTGTGAAAGCGGTAAGAAAGGTTTTACCCGAGACCTTACAGTTAGCGAGATTTTAAACCAAGTTTTATTTGTAAAGAAAAAGATTGGATCTAATCTCAATAATATTGTATTTATGGGTATTGGTGAGCCCTTAGATAATTATGGTAATGTTGCAAAAGTCATTTGTATATTGAATTCTAAAGATGCTTTCAATATTGGAGCAAGAAGGATTACCATTTCTACCTGTGGGGTGATACCGGCTATAAAAAGTTTACAAGACCGTAATTGGCAAATAGAGTTATCAGTTTCTCTGCATGCTCCGGAAAATAAATTAAGGTCTTATCTAATGCCGGTAAATAATATGTACCCCTTACCCGATCTGATAGAAACATGCAAGAATTATGCGGAAAAAACTAAAAGGCAAATTACTTTTGAATATATTTTAATTAAAGGAGTGAATGATTCACTAAATTATGCAGAAAAATTAGCTAAACTGATTGGTGGATTTAATTCTAAAGTAAATTTAATTACCTTTAATCCTGCGCTCGATTCCTTACTGCAGGCACCCGGTATTTCTCAAGTCAAATCCTTTAAAAATAAGCTGGCAGCCAGGGGAATTCCAACCACTATAAGAATATCAAAAGGTGATGATATCTCTGCTGCCTGTGGACAGCTAAAGAGCCTGCATCTAAAATAAGTTTAAAAATATTGATTATTCTATAACTTACATTTTATCGGGGTAGTTAGATAAAGAAACCAGTTTGCAGTTTTCAGTTTTGCGCTATATATTCTCTACGCTAATTCTCCTAACCAACTAACTAGAATAGTTCTTTACGAGATACTTATCTACTATCTCGCTTTCACTTGCTGCCCACACCTAAACGCTATACGCTATACGCTATTCTTCACGAGATACGAATTTTTTCTTGACTTTATAAACATATCTGATATACTTTTAACGAAGATAATGTTGGCTAACGGGCCCATAGCTCAGCTGGCAGAGCAACCGGCTCATAACCGGTCGGTCCCTGGTTCGAATCCAGGTGGGCCCACCAAAAAATTGATAATTATTAATTTTAATAATAATGTGGACAGTGTAAGATTTATGAAAAAGCATAAAAATATGAAAATACCAGAATTTTATCAAAACCTTACTTCTTTTATATAAGAAGTAAGGTTTTTTTGTTTTAATGAGCTTTACAACTGTGAAAAGAGGAGGAATAAGTCATTGATAGAAGAAGAATATGCTATCCTTTTAGAATTACAAAAATTCGATATTGATATCGATGAGGAAGAAAAAAAGAAGAGAAGTTTGCCTTTAATGATAGAAGGGATTGCAAAAGAAATTCAGGGGCTGAAAGATAGTTTAAGAAATAAAAATGAAAATTATAAGAATTTACAGATTAAATTAAAAAGAAAAGAATTGGATCTAGCTGAAAAATCTAATAAAATTAATAAACATCAGGAAGACTTATACGGAGGGAAAATATCTGATATCAAGGAGCTTAAGCAGATACAAAAGGTAGTAGCCCATTATAAAGAAGAAAAAGATAATATTGAAGAAGATGTTTTAGACTTAATGGAAGAGATGGAAGACCTTGATAAATCGATTGGTCATATCGACGAAGATTTGAAAGTGAAAGAGAAAGAGTTTAAAAAACGCAAAGAAGAAATAGATTTAGCAAGGTCAGCAATTAAAAAGAATATGAATTCTTTAAATATTAAAAGGGAAGAGATATTCAGTAAAATTACCGATGACCGTCTTTTGAAAGAATATGAACTTTTAAGAAAAGAGAAGGGCGGAAAAGCTATTATGGAAGTTGAAAGTTCTATATGTCCAGGCTGTTATCTTGGCCTTCCCAGTGATGTTATTTATCAATTAGAAAAGAATCGAAAGATAATAATTTGTCCTAATTGCAGCCGAATTCTAATTTGGAAAGATTAACTTAAGTTAATTGACTTTATTGTATTAAAATGGTATTTTAAAATTGAAAAAAAGAATATTTGATAAGTAGATCAGGTAATCGCGGAAGAAATGCTATTTCTTTCGAGGAAAGTCCGAGCTCCACAGGGCAGAGTGCTGGGTAACCCCCAGTGAGGGTAACCTTAAGGAAAGTGCTACAGAAAATACACAGCTGGGCACTCAATTTTGAGTAC
>JAKLPU010000163.1:0-3319 GCA_022013755.1 Candidatus Atribacteria bacterium
AGAAGAAAAACCAATGCTAATGAATCTTTCTTGCCTGCTGGCTAAAGAAAAAAGCAAAACATTAGGTGGTGAATTAGACAAGATTGACCAGATGCCAGAATTTTCTGTCCGCTTTACCGGACCCTGGCCACCGTATTCGTTCGTATAATTTAAAAGTTAAAAGTTAAAAGTAAAGAAAAAAAAGATAGATTAAAAGTAAAAAGTAAAAACAAGAAAGATAAGTTAAAAGTTAAAAGTAAAAAAGATAATTTTAACTTTTTAGATTTAACTTTTAACTTAGAGGTAGGTTAAAAGTAGACAATGGCGACTGATTTAAGTGAACGATTATATAATTTTGCTTTGAAGATTGTCCAGTTTGTACGTGTTTTGCCAAAAGAAGCAAGTGCTTTTGAAATTGGTAGGCAATTATTACGGTCGGGAACATCAATTGCAGCCAATTATGAGGAAGCTAAGGCAGCTTTTAGCAGAAAAGATTTTACTTATAAAATGAGCATTAGCTTTAAAGAAGCAAAGGAAACAAATTTTTGGCTGAGAATCCTAAGAGATTCAAAAATAATTGGCGAGTCATCATTAAAAGGTCTAATTGCTGAATCAGATGAAATTCAAAAGATATTAGCCAAGAGCGTAAAAACGTTAAAAGATAAAAATTAGTTTTAACTTTTTAGTTTTAACTTTTAACTTAGAGGTGTTTTGATGGAACCGACCAGAAATACACATGCAACTTTAGTTGATTTATTAGATAGAATTTTGGATAAAGGTTTGGTAATCAATGCTGATATTATTATTTCAGTTGCCGGTATTCCTTTAATAGGTGTTAATTTAAGAGCAGCATTAGCTGGAATGGAAACCATGCTTAAATATGGAGTAATGCAAGCATGGGACGAAAAAAGTAGGGTTTGGGAAAGAGAACATAGGAAAAGACAGGAAGTTTCCTTATTAAATGAAGAAGAAGTCAGTCTTAAGATATATGGTTCCTATTATTATAGTAAGGGGATATACACAGCCTGGAGATCAGGATATTTTTATCTTACCAATAAGAGACTTATTTTATGGAATGGTGATTTCAATGAAATAATCTTCCAGATTTCCCTGGAAAAGATAAAAGGTTTAATAATAAAATCTGAAAAATATTTCACTGAAGGAAACAGAGAAATATTATATCTTATCGGACAAGATGACAAAGTTGAACGGATTCATACTATAAAAACAGGTAAATTTAAAGAAAAAATTGAACAAAATTTAAAGGTTAAAGGAATTTTTCTGAAAGAAAATTATGTTCTTCCGGAGTTTGAAGAGGGACCAATTGACTTCCTAACAGAAGGAGAAAAAGTTACTCACCGAGAAAAAAAGGTATGGTATTTGCTGCCAGCACAGGGTATTTTAAAAGAAACCTGGAGACCAGGCCATCTTTATCTTACCAATAAGAGACGACTTTGTTGGTGGAATTATTTTGAGCGAAAATTAGTTTTTGATCTTCCTCTGGATAGGATAATTGGTGTTACAGTCGAGATGAGAAAAACAAGCGAATTTGGTAGTAACCGAGAAAAGGTACTGGATATAATCTACCAGGTTAATTCAACCAGAAGAATAGCTTCTTTTTCTGGAAAACAAATAGATGAGTGGGTGCAAGTGTTAAGGGGAATTATTTCTGATCAGAGAGATGAAGAGATTGAAACTTGTCCTCAGTGCGGAAAGACTGCTCCACAAAAAGAGCTCTTGGAAAAAGGCTGTAGTAATTGTGGCTGGATTAGTCCGAGAATAAAACAGAAAACAGAGGACAGAAAACGGAAGATAGTCCAGGCAGCTAAGTAATTAAGAATGAAGAATTAAAAATGAAGAATTGGAGATTATCCTGAAAAAGGAAAATAAGGAGAGAGATGAGTAGAGTAATAGGAATAGATTTAGGCACTACTTTTTCAGTGGCCGCCTTTATGAATAACGGGAAGCCTGAGATTATACCCAATATTGAAGGTGGGAGACTTACTCCTTCAGTGGTTGCCTTTACCAAAGGAGGAGGGCAGTTGATAGGCAATCTTGCCAGAACCCAGGCAGTTGCAAATCCGGAACATACCATTAGTTCTATTAAACGCAGTATGGGTACAGACAAAAGGATAGAAATTGAAGGGAAAAAATATAGTCCCCAAGAGATATCAGGCCTTATTCTTCGTAAAGTTAAGGAAGATGCAGAAGATTATTTAAATGAGAAGATAAAAAAAGCGGTAATTACAGTTCCTGCATATTTTAATGACAATCAACGCCAGGCAACTATAGAGGCAGGTGCCTTAGCTGGTTTGGAAGTAATGCGGATTATAAATGAACCTACTGCTGCTTCATTAGCCTATGGCCTACATAAACAGGATATACATAATATTTTAGTATGGGATTTGGGTGGAGGTACATTTGATGTGTCCATTTTGGAGCTGGGTAATGGCGTATTTGAGGTAAAAGCAGTAGGGGGTAATACTCTTCTTGGTGGAGATGACTGGGACCAGAGAATAATAGATTTTCTTGCTGATAGATTTGGGGAGCTTCATGGTGTTGACCTGAGGAAAGATAGTACAGCTTTACAGCGATTGAAAGAGGCTTCAGAGAAGGCAAAGGAGGACCTTTCCACAAGGACGTCTACAAATATTAAAATCCCATTTATCTGGCAGAAAGAGGACTTGCTGATAACCTTGAGTAGGGAAAAATTTGAAGAGTTAACCAGAGATTTATTAGAGAAAATAATAGAACCCACTAAGCAGACTCTATCGGATGCAAAGCTTACACCTAAACAGATAGATAGGGTAGTTTTGGTAGGAGGTTCTACCAGAATGCCTGCGGTACGCCGTTTGGCCAGAGAACTTTTGGGAAAAGAACCTTTTAAGGATATCAACCCGGATGAAGTTGTAGCTCTTGGTGCAGCAATTCAAGCAAATATTCTAACTGGAGAAATAAAAGATGTGGTTTTGATAGATGTTACTCCACTTTCTTTAGGAATTGAGACTGAAGGGGAGATATTTTCTAAGATTATAGACAAGAATACCACCATTCCTGTCTCAAGGGGTCAAATATTTACTACAGCTAAAGACAATCAAACACAGGTTGATATTCATGTCTTACAAGGGGAAAGACTTTTAGTTTCTGATAACATTAGTTTGGGGAATTTTGAACTTTGTGATATTCCACTTGGCAGGAGGGGTGAGCTTCAGATTGAAGTGACCTTCCATTTGGATGTCAATGGTATTTTACAAGTTAAAGCTTTGGATTTATATACCGACAATGAAAAAAGTGTTCAGATTAATTCTTCTTCTCGTTTAACACATGAACAAATAAATAG
>JAKLPU010000019.1:0-3506 GCA_022013755.1 Candidatus Atribacteria bacterium
GGTTCTTTGGCAGGGGAAGATAAAATCTATGATGCTGCTTTTAGGCAAGCCGGTATTTTACGAGTAGAAGGAGTAGAGGAAATGTTCGATTTATGCCGGGGCTTGATTTATTACCCGAAAATCAAAGGAAATAAGATCGGAGTGGTTACTAATTCAGGGGGGCCTGCAGTATTGGCTACCGATAAATTAGAAGAATTAGGATTAATGGTATCTGAACCTTCCGAAAATTTAAAAAATGAGCTAAAAAAAATTCTTCCCCCTCACGTCTCCTTAGGAAATCCTTTCGACCTTCTGGCTTATAGTGGAGCTGAAAATTTTGCCCAGGTCAGTAAAATTATTTCCTCTGAATATGATGCTATCATTGCCATCTTTGTTCCCACTGCCTCCATGGATTCCACAGAGATTGCCACCGCTTTAGGAAAAATAAAAGAAGAAATAAAAATACCTATATTCGCTAATTTTATGGCTGGCAGATTAGTAAAAGAGGCGATTAGGGAATTAGAAAAATATGGAATCCCCAATTATGAAACCGGAGAAAGATGTGCGAGAGTGATTCAAAAAATTGCATCGTATACTTTGAAAAATTAAAAGATTTTTAAAATAACAAATAACCTTACAAAGATTTTTGACTTAAAAATCCATTTTAGATATAATGAAATTGGGTAGTTTTATTAAGGGGGTGATGCCTAATTTAAGATAGTGATTTAGTTTTAAGTTAATTAAATTTTAAAAAGAGGAGGTAGAAAAAAATGTTGTGCAGACGTTTTAGTTTATGTTTTGTTGTGAACATTTTAATCATTATTTTGGTAAGTTTAATATTTAGTTTTACGGTTTTAGCGGAAAAGCTACCTGAAAAGATCGTAATTGGCTGTCTTGAACCTCTTACTGGTGCACATGCAGTTTTTGGCACAGAAGCAAAAATTGGTATGGAGCTTGCTGTTCAGCATATTAATGAATCCGGTGGGATTCAGTCGTTAGGCGGTGTTCCTTTAGAATTGGTGACCGAAGATGTAGGTGAAGATGCAATGAGTGCTCGTCTGGCCACGGAGAGCATTATAAGCAAATATCATCCAGTGGCTGTTTTAGGTCTATATATTAGTCGATTAACTACTGCAGCATCTGAGATTACTGAAAGGGAAAGGGTAATTCTAGTTGCTGATGCTTTAGTAGATGGTGTAACCGAGATGGGTCGTCAATATCTATTTAGACCTGCTCCTAAAGCAAGCATGCAGGGCAGATCTGCTGTTGAATTTGTTTTAGAAGCAGCTAAAAAATCCGGGGTCTCTGTAGAAAAAATTGCTATTCTGAATGAAGATTCTTCTTTTGGAAGAAGTAATGCGATAGGTGCTGTACAAGCGGCTTTAGATAACGGGCTTACTATTGTCTATCAAAAGGAATATCCTTATGATATTACAGATGCTTCATCTATTGTTCATGGAATTGCTACAGCTAAAGCAGATTTTGTAGTTACCTGCCCGTATTTTATGGATGGGATTATATTTGCTAAATCTTTTAAAGAATTGGGTAAAATTCCAAAATTTATTGCTGGTATGGGTGCATGTGGGTTTACAGATCCCGAATCTATAGAAGCATTAGGTGAAACATCCGAATATTATAGCAATACTTACAGTTACAACCCAGCTAAAAATACCCCACAAAATCGCAAATTCGTTGAAGAGTATACTGCTAAAGTTGGACACATACCTACTGAAGCTGCTGGAATGAATTATTACGCAATGTGGATCTTAAAAGAGGCGCTTGAGCTTTCCGGTAAGCTTTTCCCCGGGGACCCACTTAATCCAGACAATTTACGAAAAGCATTTTTAGAGCTTGACTTAACTTCCGGTCCTGCAGTTGAAACTTTTCCGGTAAATCATGTTGCTTTCGATGGAAAAGGGGATAATCCTTATGCTAGAGCCACAATTATGCAGGTTATTAAAGGTGAACCTAAAGTTGTTTGGCCCTTTGATGAAGCAGAAGCTGAGTTTATTTTCCCCAGGTTAGATGCTACCTATTAATTTTTATTGGCTACTGGATTTTAAACGGTTCTTTCAGTAGAATATAAAAATATTAATGCAGCATTTAATGTAACGTAACTATAAATAATATTTAGAAACTTTTGCCTGGCTAAATAAAATTGGTCGAATTATTAGCCAGGCAAAAGTGTATATTGGGTTAGAGCTATATAGAAGCCAGGGAAGGAATTAAGTATAGAATATGGAAACAATTATTCAAAGTCTTTTTGATGGAGCATTAATGGGTTGCATATATGCCCTGATTGCTTTGGGATTGTCACTCATATTTGGGGTAATGAATGTAGTAAACTTTGCACATGGAAATTTCGTAATGCTTTCTATGTACTTTTCTTTTTGGGCCGGTTCATTATGGGGAATTGATGCAGTCTTAACCCCACTAATTACTTTTCCTCTGTTATTTGTAATTGGAATGTTGGTCTATTATGGAATAATTGATCGAACACTAAAAGAACACTATACTATACAAATAGCCGTAACAGTAGGTTTAATGACTTTTTTAGGTGCCATTACTCAATTAGCATGGAAGGCACAGCCTCGTGCGCTTTCTTATTCTTTTATTCAAGGTAATATCCAGTTCGGAGGCTATACTATTGCCCTTTCACGGTTAACCTCTGCAATTATAAGTTTAATTATTATTATAAGCATATCTTTTTTCTTAAGTAAGACTTGGCCGGGACGGACAATAAGGGCAACTTCTGATGATTCTGATGCAGCTTCTCTTATGGGAGTTGATTTTCGAAAGACTTATGCCTTAGCCTTTGGACTGGGTTCAAGTCTAACCGCCATATCAGGTGGTTTATTAATGACCTTTCAACAGGTAGATCCAACTATGGGATTACGCTTTGGGTTGCTTAGCTGGTGCATCCTTGCACTTGCTGGACTAGGTTCGATTCCTGGATTATTGATTTCCGGTTTAATTATAGGAATAGGTGAATCACTGGCAATGACTTTTTGGGATCCCAGGGCTAGGTCTTTGGTAATATATCTTATATTTATTCTAGTTCTTTGGTTACGGCCCAGAGGTCTTTTTGGGAGGAAGTAATGAATCGCAAAAAAAATCACAATTTAGAGAATTTATTATTATTATTTTTTTTAGTTATTGCTTTATTTGTGCCTTTAATATTTGGTTCAAACCAATATAATATACTTTTAGTTACCACCGTACTAATATATGGAGTAATGGCTACCTCTTGGAATATTATTGGTGGTCTAGCCGGTCAGCTTGACTTAGCTTCCTTTGCTTATCTGGGGTTAGGCGCTTTCACCTCAAGCACTTTATTTATCCGCTTTAATTTTACTCCCTGGATTGGAATGATTCTAGGAGGTTTGGTAGCAGTTGCTTTTGCCTTATTAATTGGGTTTCCTTTGTTTCGATTCCGAATAAGAGAAGTGTGGTACGCTTTAACTACCTGCGCTCTGGTTGAGATACTTAAAGTAGTCTTTAATATGTGGGAAGAAGTAGGTGGACCA
>JAKLPU010000164.1:0-7419 GCA_022013755.1 Candidatus Atribacteria bacterium
AAAATAGGAACGCCGGCGTCAGATCCTCTCCAGTCTGGTAGTATGCTTTTTTGCCCGAGGGATGTATACTCCAGAGTTTTGTGGACAAAGTGGTGAAGTGTGTCAAGAACGAAATTTTTAAATAAACTCTTTAAAGTTTAAAACTATTAAAAGATTGTCAAATGACCGTCTCTTAACCAAGCCCTCTGATAAAAGAATTTTTTAAGTGAGATAGAATAATATGCCCAAAAAATGAGAAATGCTCCCCCCCAAGACAAATAGATGCCAGATGGGGTGGTGGTAAGGCAATCTTTTCCATAAATAAAATATTATTCCTAAGATATAGCAAGCTCCTCCGATAAAAAGCCAGATAATCATTCCCCGGGGGAGCATCTGTATCATTGGTTTTATGGCAATAACCACAAGTAATCCCATAAATACATAAGATAATACCAATAAAGCTTTAAGTTTATCCAGAAGCAGTGCAGTCACAATAATTCCTCCTATTGCCATTACCCAGGCAAGCCCAAAAAGAGTCCATCCCCAGGCTCCTCTCATGAGCGTAAGGGTAACAGGCGTGTAGCTCCCTGCAATAAGAAGATAGATTGCTGAATGGTCCAAAATTCTGAAAATATTTTTTATCCTTGGGTTTACAAAACTATGGTAAAAGGTGGAAGATAGATAAAGCAAAATCAGTGTAGTTCCATATATACTGAAACTTACTATTCTCCAGGCATCACCGCGCCTGCTGGCAAGAACTGCTAAAATTACCAGGGCAGCAATGCTTAAAGCTGCTCCGACACCGTGAGTAATGCTGTTGGCAATTTCCTCACCCAAGGTCTGAGTTTTAAGTGAATGAGTTTGTGTTTTTAAAACATTTCTCTCGTTTTCTAAATTTTTCATTTGATAATATTTACCCATCTCTATTTTATAGTTAATCAGTTGATAAAAACTTTTTAATAGATTGTATCTATGTTAGAATTATGACATGTCATATAATTAAATAATACTATCAAGTTAATAATACATCAAGATTTTGTTTTAATTTTTTTCAATGTCGGTTGAGCAGCTGTATACCGAGGGCGACTATTTTTTCGAATACGTAAAAAATATGATAAACTAAGGGGAAAAGAAAAAAAAGAAGGAAATGCTGATTGTGATGGAATTTGTTTTAATTTTATTAGGAATAATTTGTATTATTATAGGAATAATTGGCTGTATTTTTCCCGCAATTCCCGGACCTCCCCTTAGTTATGCTGCCCTTATATTGCTCCAACTTGCCAAAGAAGAACCTGTTTTTAGTAAAAGTTTCTTAATCAGGTTTGCTGTCTTAACTGTTATAGTCTCTTTGATGGATTATTTTCTCCCTCTCCTGGGAGCGAAATTATACGGCACTAGCAAATATGGAATCTGGGGAGCAATAATAGGGATGATAGCCGGCATCATCTTCTTTCCTCCTTTCGGAATGATATTAGGCGTATTTATTGGTGCAATTGTGGGAGAGCTTATCGCCGGCAAAGAAAACTCAATGGCCCTAAAAGCTGGCATGGCCACTTTTATTGGAAGTATTATAGCACTTTTTATCAGACTGTCTTTGTCCTTAGTAATGGCTTTCTATTTTTTTATCTACCTTTTTAAAGGTTAAAAATGAAGGAGAAAAAAGAAAATAAAATGTTTACTCTGGAAACTAACAAAGATTTAAAAAAATTTCTGAATAGATATCAAATTAATATTATAAAATGAATATAAAAGAGGAGGACGGAGAAAATGATAATTAAAAACTTTAAACCATTCGAAGGTCAACATTGTGAAACAACCGCAACAGGCAGTTTGCTTCTCCATCAAGGAATTAACTTATCCGAGCCCATGCTTTTTGGATTAGGCGAAGGATTGAACTTTATTATTTGGAATATGAAAACAATGGATTTCCCTTTCATCGGGGGAAGAATAAGGACGGATTTATTGACTCAAAATATTACCAGACACCTCAACTTAAAATTGAATGTTTGGGAAACATCTTCACTGAAAAAAGCCTGGGAAAATGTAAAAGAAAATATTGATTCGGAAATTCCCGTTGGAATAAAACTGGATTGTTATCATCTGGACTATTTTACTAATAAATTTCACTTTGCCGGTCATTATGTGGCAATGTACGGATATGATGAAAATAACGCTTATCTGGCTGACACCATTCAACAAGGTGGATTGGTTAAAACCTCTTTAAAGAACCTTGAACTGGCTAGAAACGAAAAGGGACCTATGTCATCTAAAAATCTCTCTTATACCATTGAAGCCATCAATAAAAAATATGACTTAAAGAAAGAAATTATGCAGGCCATAGGCAATAATGCTAAAAATTATTTGAATCCTCCCATAGAAAATATTAGCTATAAGGGTATCCTAAAAACCAGCAAAGAAATAATAAAATGGTTTAAGCGAAGTAAAGATGTTGAGGGGGATTTTAAAACAACTGCGATGTTAATGGAGAAAGCCGGTACCGGCGGCGCACTGTTTAGAAATCTTTACAGAGATTTCTTAAAAGAAAGTTACCAGATATTAAAAGTAAAAGAAATAAAGGAATCTTACGAGATGTTTGTCGATATTGCCCGGCTATGGAGAGCAGTTTCAAAATTGTTTATAAAAGCAGGAGATACGAAGGATATTGAATATATCTATAAAGCTTCTGAAATATTAGTAGAAATATCCGGTAAAGAGAAAAAAGTAATGAATATTTTGTTATAGGAGAAATTCTATGCCAGATGCACTCTCCGCAAACATGCTATATAATTTTGTCAAATGTCCCCACCGTTTAACCCTGGATCTTTTTGGAGATTATTCAAAACAGGACCCCATCAGCGCATTTGTTAAATTATTATGGGAAAAAGGTACTGATTTCGAAAAACAAGTAATAAAAGGTTTAGAAATACCGTTTTTAGATTTAAACTTCTACTCGGGAATTGAAAAAGAAAAACGAACCAGAGAAGCCATTAATAATGGCGTGGAATTAATATATAGCGGTCGAATAAGTGCAGGAAATCTAATCGGCGAACCTGACCTTTTAAGAAGAGATAGTGATGGATACATTAGTGGTGATATAAAAAGCGGTTCTGGCTTAGAGGGAGAAAATGATTTATCCGAAGGTAAACCAAAGCTCCACTATACAGTCCAGCTTGCTCTTTATACCGATATTTTAGAAAGGCTTGGTATATCGGCAGGCAGAAACCCCTTTATTTGGGATATCCATGAGCGAGAAATTGAGTATGATTTAAATTCCCCCCAAAGCACACGAAATCCAGAATCCTGGTGGAGTAAATATAAAAGCTGCCTGGAAGAAGTTAATAAAATAGCCAATCATGATTTAGAAACATTGCCTGCTTACTCAGGAATATGCAAATTATGCCACTGGAGAACCTATTGTCTTAAATGTCTAAGAAAAGCTAATGATTTAACCTTAATACCGGAACTAGGGCGTTCAAAAAGAGATGTTATGATTAACCATATAGGTTCTGTTGCTGAATTAGCTCAAGCTGATCTGAACCAATTTCAAAAAGGGAAAAAGACTATTTTCCCAAGAGTAGGCAGAGATACGCTGGAAAAATTTCAAGAAAGAGCAATACTTTTATCAAAAAGAGGTTCCAAACCCTATTTAAAAGCTCAAGTCACCTTGCCAAAAGCTCCCACTGAATTATTTTTCGACATTGAAACAGACCCGCTGAGAGATATCTGTTATCTGCATGGATTCTTAGAGCGTCGTAATCGAGATGCTAACACCGAGCGGTATATTCCTTTCTTCTCCGACCAACCAGATGAGCAAGAAGAAAAACTTGCCTTTAGTCAAGCTTGGGAATTTATTCAAAAATCAATACCCTGTGTAATTTATTATTATTCACCCTACGAAAGAACCCAATGGAGGAAATTGCAAGAAAAATATCCGGAGGTAATGTCCGAAGACGATATAGTAAAAATGTTTAATCCCGAGTATGCAGTAGATCTCTACCATGATGTGGTAAAGAAAAAGACAGAATGGCCAGCCAATGATTATTCAATTAAAACTTTAGCTACCTATCTGGGATTTCGCTGGCGTGATGAAAGTCCGTCCGGTGCTGAATCTATCGAATGGTATCATCGATGGATAGAAACCGGTGATGTAAACATAAAGAAAAGAATTCTCAAATACAATGAAGATGACTGTATCGCCACCCGTGTCTTATTAGATGGCATTTATTCGTTACCTTTACTCTGATCTTGTTGATTAATAATCTGTAAAAACGACCAATAATAAAATGTATCAAAATCCCTTTCATTTACTTTTACGCTCCCATAATCTTTCATATAAAAGAAAAAAAGGACAGGTGTACCGGCTCAATAATTCAGTAACTTTTTCCAGCTTTCAATATACATTTTTAGTTTCATTTATCATACAAAAGTTGCGAAACCCGTCCTGTCCGGGAGCCAGGCAACTACTAGCCCTTTGTCCTTTTGCCGAAGGGTTTTATTATTTGAAAAAGAAGGATTTTGAAGATATATGTAGTATATATATAAATATAAGCACAATATTTATAATTTAGAAATGAATCTCCCCTGCAGTAGAACTGCGGGGGAGATTCATTAAAGGGTAGAAAATGAAAAGAGAAAAGGATTATTTAAAAAAATCTCATCAACATCGGGTTTCACAGGTTTTACGAAATGTTTATATCAGAAAGGAGAAAAATAAATGGAATACAAAGATATATTAGAGATTCTTGCGCCCTGTGGGCTTAATTGCCGTAAATGTTTTGCTTTTTCTGAGGGTAAAATAAGCACGCTCAGTAAAAAGTTACAAGAGTTACTGGGGGCTTTTGATGGATATGCTGAGAAGTTTTCATTATTTCTTCCCGTATTTAAAAACTACCCTTCTTTTAAAGAATTACTTGCTTATTTTGCCCAGTCAGATTGTAAAGGATGTCGGAGTGGCACTTGCAAATATCCTAACTGTGGAATTATTACTTGTTATCAAAAGAAGGGTGTTGACTTTTGTTTTCAATGCGACGAATTTCCTTGCGAGAAAACTAACTTTGATTCTGCCCTTAAATATAGATGGATTCAGATGAATAATCAGATGAAGGAGATGGGGATTGAATCTTATTTTCAAGAGACTGCAGACTTACCTCGATACAGGTAAGGCGGAGAAGTAGGTTTATGTATAATGATCCGGGATCTTAATCAGATATTCTTGCCGAGTATTATTCGACTGATTTCCGTTTTAGGGAATGCACCGTTCTTGTGGAAAAAGGCTTAGGTTATGTGGGCGATGTTTTCTGAATCGGCTAAAAAAATTTAACATTGGGAGGTTATAAATTTGGATAAAGTAATTAAAGAATTAGATCAGTATTTAGCAAATACTAATTTTAAGAGTTCTATTGTTTCTATTCAACATTTGCCTGATTTACAGTGGGACTTAGAAAACCTTCTCGAACAAGGAATCTTAAGTAGAGATTTTTACGATGAAATAATATCGCGTTATAATTTATATTTTAATTTTGAACCTCCTACCGATTTTCCCATGGCTAAATCGATAATTATTGCTGCCGCATTACAACCTAAAGTCAGTGTAAAATTCAAATTAGCTGACAAAGCATATTGTGTCATTATTCCGCCTACCTATTTAAACAATACAGATAAAGAAGCTTCAAATATCCTATCCCTCTATTTAGGAAAATACGGTTACAAAGTATATACTGCGAAACTTCCAGTAAAACTTCTTGCAGTCCACAGTGGACTGGCAAGTTATGGAAGAAATAATCTTGCGTATATAGACGGTTGGGGAAGTTTTTTTAGATTGAAGGCTTTTTTTTCTGATATCCCATGTATAGAGGATAATTGGCGGGAAGTTAGAATGATGGAGTGCTGTAATAAATGTACAGCTTGTATAAATAAGTGTCCGACCGGTGTAATCCGTCAGGATAGATTTCTAATAAGTGCGGAAAAATGTTTGACTTTCTTCAACGAAAAATCAGACAATTTTCCAGAATGGGTTAACCCGGCATGGCATAATTGTCTCATAGGTTGCATGAGATGCCAGGATGTTTGCCCAATTAATAAAGATTATACTAAATATATTGTTCCAGGAAGAGAATTTTTAGAAGAAGAAACTCTGGTGATACTTAAAGGGGTTTCAAAAGATAAACTTTCTCTTGAAACAATTGAAAAGTTAAAAAAGCTTTGCCTGTTAGATGACTATAATATGCTTCAAAGAAATTTAGAAGTGTTAATAAGAAAAAATGGGGTTAGGTCGATAATGTAAAATTTTAGTAGGGGGGTTTGAATAAATAGGGGAGGGTCAAGTCTTGCAATATAACGAAGGATATTCTATATTGGCCACATGACCAGACCATTACGGATAGAATTTGCCGGAGCAGTTTATCACCTCACCTCCAGAGGAAATGCCCAGCAGGCGATCTTACTTGATGAGAAAGACTTTGCTGATTTCCTTGGCGTCTTATGTCAGGTGGTAAAAGATATCACTTCCTATTACATGCCTACTGTCTGATGAACAACCATGATCATCTTAACCAAGAGCGAAAAGCAGCCGCCAGCCGATATCAAGCCTTTGTCCGTTCCGGGATAAAAGCAGCATCACCCTTAAAGGCAATCAAGGGACAATTATTTCTTGGCCAGGAGAATTTTATCGATGAGATAAAACACTCAATGAGAGGTAAAGAAAGATTAAAGGAGATAACCAGGAAGCAGCGCTATCTAACCAGGCCACCCTTAAATGAGATTTTTAGGAATAAATAGGTGTCTCTATTTAAAATAAAATTTTATTTAAAATGAAATTTTAAAAACTTTACACTATCTAGAGAATTCTAATATTGTTTAACAAGAGAAAAAAGTAATGGTGCTAATATGGTAACAAGAATGGGGTTAAAAATCAACGATATTATAAGCAAAGTAAATTTAAGTATTTTATGAAAATAAGAGAGGGTTTTAAATGCCCTCTCTTATTTTGTTAAGGTTATTATTTAATAAGTTCTACATTCTGTATCAGAGCAAAAGATGTCAATTAAGAAACTCATTTCCCTGCTTTTTTCTTCCTGCCCCATATTAGATATATTACTATTACTACAATTGCAATTCCTATAATCCAATACCACATGCTTGACATGCTATTTCACCTCCTTCCTATAAGTTTTTAAGTTTTCGCTTCTTCGATTACTTTATTAAAAAATAATCTTTATTTATTATTCCTCACAACAAAACATTCGACATAATTTTTAAAAATCCTGCTTAATTTTATAAATTCTCTAAATTATTTTAAGTAAATACATCTCCCTTTTTTATATTATCTACCCTTTTTTTAAATAGTCAACTTAATTTTTAAAATTCTAGATATTTTAAAATTTTAAGAATTTTAAAATATCTAGAGAATTCTAATATTATTTGATAAATAAAAAAAATAAA